>JALVST010000102.1 GCA_027024205.1 Flavobacteriales bacterium
GCTTTTTCTGAAAATTTGGCATAAGGCACATATTTAAATTCGGTAGTACCAAAATCTTGGTAGCCGCTGCCGGTATTGATTTCCACTTTTAAGAAATACGGATTGCTACCCCAGTCAATAGTAGAAAAATCACCTGACACAACGTTGCCTTCTCCTACGTTAACCGCTACAATACCGTTAGCATCGGTAGTGGCGGTTTGGGTTTCTTGATATACGGCAGTGGTGCCGTTTTCCAATACGGTAAACTTAAAAGTCACCGATTGATTATTCAATACATTACCATTGTCGGTAATAAGTGCTTTGTAGTTAAAGCCGTTTTGTGCTACTGCTATGCTTGTGATGACTAATGCAATGATGCTGATAATTACTTTTTTCATGATTATTTATATTTGATGATTTGGTTAACTGGTTATTTGGTTATTTGATGTCGGATGTCAGATGTCGGATAGCCTGTACCGACTATTGTCAGTATCAGATGTCCGGTGTAAATCTAAATTCTAATTTCTAAAATCTAATTTTTAATATTGGTTATTTGGTTATTTGATGATACTGGATATGATGATATTGGTTATTTGATGTCAGATAGCCTGTACCGACTATTGTCGGTATCGGGGCTTCGATACACTACTCTCCCGACTAAAGTCGGGACACTCAGCCACCTTTATTTCTGCTCCTATAGAAAGGTCATTGAGTGATCCCGATGAATCGGGATTGTATCGAAATGACCGATGTCGCACTTTGTCGCTTTGTCGCTTGGCACTTTCCACTATCTTATTCCTCATCCAACTTGCTACTTGATACTAGCTACTAGTTACTATTCTTTAATAATTTTAAAACTCTTCTTAAGTTTGTTGTCTCTGTCAATGACAATCAACATATATCCGGCTGATGTTAAACGGCTGATGTTAAAGTTTTGCTGTGTGCCGTGTACTTGCCTGTAAAGGATTTGTTTGCCTTGCAGGTTGTACAGATACACTTCGTAAGTTCCGCTTTGTGGTAAACTGAGGTTGAAATTGTCTTTAACAGGGTTAGGATAAACGCTAATACCGGATAAGGTGCCGTAATCTGTTATACCGAGTGCTCCGGCGATATCGGGTCCTATAAAGCCTTCGGATAAATGGGTGTTGCTTGTATCCATTTCTTGAATATTGGTTTCGCCAACGGTAAAAATAACTTCGTGGCTACCGGAGGTCATTGTGCCACCTGAGGTGGAGATACTGCTCTTTTTGACGCTGACTTGTGCGGTTGCTACATACACAAATAGTAACATGGTAAATAATAGTATTTTTTTCATAATAAAACTTCTTAGAAATTTTTGGTAAAGATAATACAGAATTTAACAACTTTTTTGATGATTTTGTGAACGACAGGATTTTGGGCATGAACAACAAAAAACATGAGTTGAAAGTTAGAAGTGCACTTCGACAGACTCAGTAACCTTAGTTGAAAGTTTTCTTTTGTAGAATATCTTGCTCTTTGGTGACAGCTTGTTACTTTAGGATTTATTTCTGCTTTACAACTTTCAACATTATGAACTTTATAAACTTTCAACTAATTTATATTTAACTAATTTTTAGCATAATATACATTTAAATTATTGTATTTTTGTCGTGTTAAAAAAATTGAACATGGCAGAAGAAAAAAAATCTTTAAACTTTATCGAACAGATTATCGAAGAAGATTTAAAAAACGGTTTACCACAAGAGAAATTACGATTTAGATTTCCTCCTGAACCGAATGGCTATTTACATATCGGACATGCCGCTTCCATTTGTTTGAATTTCGGATTGGGACTAAAATATAAAGCACCGGTCAATCTACGCTTTGATGATACCAACCCTGCCAAAGAAGAACAAGAATATGTTGATGCTATCAAAAAAGATATAGCTTGGCTCGGTTTTAAATGGGATAAAGAGCTCTATGCTTCCGATTATTTTCAACAACTATACGACTGGGCGGTCGAAATGATTAAAAAAGGTAAAGCTTATGTCGATGAACAACCGCAAGAAAAAATTATCGAACAAAGAGGAACGCCGACTACGCCGGGTATCGAAAGTCCCTACCGGAACCGGCCGGCAAACGAAAGTTTGGATTTATTGGAGAGAATGAATAAAGGCGAACTTGAAGAAGGAGCTATGGTTTTAAGGGCCAAAATAGATATGTCATCACCCAATATGCACATGCGCGATCCGATTATGTACCGGATTTTACACAAAGCCCACCACCGCACAGATGACAAATGGAAAATTTATCCGATGTATGACTGGACACACGGTCAATCTGATTATTTGGAACAAGTTTCTCATTCACTTTGCACATTAGAATTCAAATCGCACAGACCTCTGTATGAATGGTTTATCGAACAGGTTTATCGTGGCGGTCTCAAACCCAAACAGCGTGAATTTGCCCGTCGTAATTTGAGTTATACCGTTATGAGCAAACGCAAATTATTGCAATTGGTCGAAGAAGGGCACGTCAAAGGTTGGGACGACCCGCGTATGCCGACTATTTCCGGTTTACGCCGGCGCGGTTACACCCCCGAAGCCATCATCAATTTCAGTGAACTGTCCGGTATTTCAAAACGTGAAAATGTTACTGATGTGGCTTTATTGGAGTTTGCCGCCCGTGAACATCTCAATAAAGTGGCCCCACGAAGAATGGCTGTCCTGAATCCCGTCAAACTGATTATCGATAATTACCCCGAAGGTCAAACCGAATATTTAAAAGCAGAAAACAATCCCGAAGATGACAATGCCGGATACCGCGAAATCCCTTTTGCCCGGGAATTATACATCGAACGGGAAGATTTTAAAGAAAATGCCAACCGTAAATTTTTCCGGTTAACCCTCGGTAAGGAAGTCCGCTTGAAAAATGCTTATATCATCAAAGGGGAAAGCGTGGTAAAAGATGAAAACGGAGAAATCACAGAAATACATGCTACTTACGACCCTTTAAGTAAAAGCGGAAGCGGAACTCCAGAAAGTAAACGAAAAGTCAAAGGCACTTTACATTGGGTTACCGCCCAACACAGTATTCCCGCAGAAATCAGAATATATGACAGATTATTCCTCGATGAAGCCCCCGACGGACATAAAGACAGAAATTTTTTGGAATTTTTAAATCCCGACAGCTTACAAATTGACAGAAAAGCACGTTTGGAACCAAATTTGCAAGATGCCAAACCGGGAGACCGCTTCCAATTTACCCGTTTAGGATATTTTGTTGTGGATCCCGATACAAAACCCGGTCATCTTGTTTTTAACAGAACCGTCACATTAAGAGACACATGGAATAAGAAAAAATAATGAAAGAAAACGATGAAAGATGAAACGTTTTGCGTTTATCATATTATATACCTTATTGGCAATTAGCCATTTAAATGCACAAGTGGATTTTAAAGCACGTGTTTCTAAAACCAGATTGAGCTCGGATGAACGTTTACGTGTCAGTTTTACAATCAGGTCAAACACAACCAATATCAAACCACGTCATTTTACGCCCCCCGATTTTAAAGGCTTTTATAAAATCATGGGGCCAAGCACGTCGCAGGAAGTTTCGATTATCAATGGCGACGTCTCATCAAGTTTTACTTATTCGTATATTTTACAACCGGCTAAAACCGGCACCCTTACCATTGGTCCGGCTTACGTCAATGTAGGAGAAAAAAGATATAGTACCCAAGCGGTAAAAATAACCGTAGTTAAAGGCAATTCGGAAGCAAAAAATCCGAATAATTCCAACTATTCCGAATCATCCGGTTCGCCCAAAAATAATAATATAACCGTAGAAGGAAAAATTGATAAAGCCATATTGGTTGCGGAAGTGACCAAAACTAATCCGTATGTCAATGAAGCTGTGGGCTTAACTTATAAACTCTATATACCAAGGAATTACGGTGTCGTCAATTATAACGAAACCGGGCAACCGCAATTTAACGGATTTTGGGCCCAAGATATCAATAAAAAAATATCGGGTCCATTTCAAGGGGAAGTTAACGGTAAACCTTACATTTATTACATATTACGCAAAAAATTGTTGTTTCCACAACAGGCCGGTAAGTTAAGTATCAAGCCTCTGACTTTGCAAATAGATTTGCAAGTGCCGGTTTACCGTAATTTTTTCGGGATGCGTGTTCCCGACTATGAAATACAACGGGTTAAATTAACGTCGGGCAAAAAAGTATTGCACGTCAAAAGTTTACCGGTTAACCAACCTATCGATTTTTCCGGGGCCGTTGGTCAATTTAATTTTAATACCGTTATTGACAACAATCAAGTTCAGTCGGGAGAACCGGTAAATATCAGCGTTCAAGTAAGCGGCACAGGTAATTTGAAGTTGTTTGATTTACCCCAACTCAAAGCACCGGAAGGCTTGGAAGTTTACGATCCCAAACATACCGAACAGGTAGAAACCACTTTTGAAGGAAATAGCGGCTTGGTCAAAGACGATTATATTGTCGTTCCCAATCAACCCGGAAAATTCATTGTCCCCGGAATCCGTTTTGTCTATTTTGACCCGAAAACCGGACAATATGTTACCAAAACCTCTGACGATATCGTCTTGTTCGTAACAAGCAGCGGAAACAATTCCGTAACAAATGACTCAATCAATCAATCGATTACCAACCAAACAACCAATGCCATAGATTTCAGATTTATCAAGGAAAAAGCCCATTTCACGAGCAAAAAGAAAAATGATTTTTATCAAAGTAAATTGTTTTACCGGCTTTTAGGCTTGTCTTTAATCTTGGCAATACTGACATTCGGCTATTACAAATATTTGTCAAACAAAACTTATGACGCTACTTACGAACAACAAAGACGCAATAAAAGTTTGGCTAACAAATTTCTAAAAGAAGCCAAAAAATCCATTGGTAATAAAGAAGAATTTTATGCCAAACTAGAAAAAGCTTTACACAATTTCATCAAAGCCCGTTTAAATATCGATACGGCTGAGATGTCTAAAGATGTAATACGTCAAAAACTGGAAGGCAAAAATATAGCCAAAGAAAATATCGATCTTTTATTAGATTTATTAAACCGTTGCGATATGGCCCGTTATGCACCGGCAACTACAGGCAAAATGGAAGACGATATCGCCGATGCCGAAAAACTGTTGAATGCCTTATGAGTTGAAAGTTGAAAGTTTATAATGTTTATAAAGTTGAAAGTTTATAATGTTTATAATGTTAAATATGTATAAAATTTATGATGATTGTAAAGAAATGTTGTGTTATAACTTTTAATTCCTAAATCTTTTATGTTCTTATATGTCTTATATGGTTCAAAAAAATAACGAGTGAAAAATGAAAAAGATAATATTCATTACAGTTTTTTTTACATCATTATTTTTACAAGCTCAAAGTGCGAAAATTTTTTTCCAAGAAGGCAATAAAGCTTATAAAAAAGGAGACTACCAAGCCGCTTTAACAGCTTATGAAAAAGCTTTGCAAACTGATAGTATTGCACCGGAATTATACTTTAATCTGGGAAATGCTTACTATAAACTTAACCGTATAGCGCCCTCTATTTATTACTACGAAAAAGCATTAAAATTAAAACCCGGCGATGAAGATATCATGTACAACTTGCAATTAGCCAATCAAATGAAATTGGACAAAATTGACAAAGTTCCTGAAAGTGTCTTGGAACGAACCAAGAAAAATATCAACAGGCTTTTCGGTTATAATGCATGGGCTTGGTTAGCCGTTTTAAGTGCCTTTTTGGGCTTTATAGCTTTTGCCGTATTTCTTTTTACCAATCATACCAATCTAAAACGATTGACTTTTGTCACTATGTGGCTCAGTTTGTTTTTGTTGATTTTTACATGGTATAATGCCGGTTTCGGTAAAAAACTTTCAGAAGTTAAATATGCCATCGTCTTTTCGCCAAAAGTCGATTTAATGACAGAACCGAATTTAACCTCTGATATCGTTATGCAATTACACGAAGGCAGCAAAATAAAAATTTTGAGAACAGACGGAGACTGGTACCTGGTAAAACTACCCAACGGTAAAAAAGCTTGGATTCCTCAAACCGACATCAAAATTTTATAATTGATAACCAAAACCATAAAATGATATTATAAAATTTTGTAAATTTGTAGCAAATAACCATAAAAACATATAGTTATGTTGTATTTAGCTTCTGACAATTCGACCATGTGGACCGTAGGGAACATTTTCGGCGCTTTTTTCTTTTTAGTGATTATCATTTTAGCATTAGTTGTGTATAAAATGGTATCCGGTGGTGGTAGTGCATCCGTTAGTAAAGATGATAATGATTAATTGACCTTAAACCGGATGTTTTTATCTAAAAAAACTTTTATTCTTTTACTTCTTTTATTCGGACTTTCCGGTATATCGGCACAACAAATCGCCTTGTTAAAATACAAAGGCGGAGGTGATTGGTATGCCAATATCACAACTTCCCTGCCTAATCTTATTAAATTCAGTAACCAAAACATCCATACCGTAATAGATGAAAAACCGGCAGTAGTACCCCCCGACTCTCCGGAAATTTTTAATTATCCGTTTATCCACATGACCGGTCACGGCAATGTGTTTTTTGATGATAACGATGTAAAAAATTTACGAAAATACCTTCTAAACGGCGGTTTCTTACATATTGACGATAATTATGGTATGGATCCGTATATCAGACCGCAGATTAAAAAACTCTTTCCCGATCAACAGTTGGTCGAACTTCCTGTAAATCATCCTATTTTTCATCAATTTTTTGATTTTCCGGACGGTTTACCCAAAATTCATGAACACAACGGAAAACGCCCGCAAGCTTTTGCTATTATCATTAATAATCGAGTAGTTTTGCTTTACACGTATGAATGTGATTTAGGAGACGGATGGGAAAATGAAGAAATTCATCACGACCCTTGGAAAATCCGTGAAAAAGCCCTTAAAATGGGCGCTAATATTATCCACTACGCTTTTGCCAATTAAACCATGGTAAAAATCATAAAAAATATAGGACAATTACTACAAGTCAGGGATAACAAAGATGCATTACGAGGCAAAGAAATGTCTCAATTACCATTGATTGAAAACGCTTATTTGGTCATAAAAAACGGGATTATCAGCGATTTTGGTCTAATGAATGAAATTCCTGAAATTGAAGCGGAAACTATTGATGCCAACGGACGCATCGTTATGCCGGTATGGACGGACAGTCATACACATCTGGTTTTTGCAGCCTCACGAGCCGGTGAGTTTGTCGATAAAATCAACGGCTTAACCTACGAAGAAATTGCCCGTCGCGGAGGCGGTATTCTGAATTCCGCCAAAAAAATGACAGAGATTACGGAAGATAAACTTTATGAAAAAAGCGCCACTCTCCTCAAAGAAGTGATACGATATGGTACCGGCGCCATAGAAATCAAATCAGGATACGGATTGAGTGTTGAAGCTGAACTTAAAATGCTTCGCGTCATTAAACGCTTGAAACAAAATTTCTCTATCCCCATAAAAGCGACTTTCCTCGGTGCCCATGCTGTTCCCGAAGCATATAAAAACAATAAAAAAGTCTATATTGATTTGATTATCAACCAAATGCTTCCAGCTATCGCACGAGAAAATTTAGCCGATTATATCGATGTATTTTGCGAAAAAGGCTATTATACCGCCGAAGAAACCGGGGAAATTTTACAAGCCGGTATCCGATACGGGCTCAAACCCAAAGTACACATCAATCAATTTAACAGCATAGGCGGGATTGAAATAGCTGTCAAATATCAAGCCGTTTCGGTCGACCATCTGGAAGTAATGACGGATGATGATTTTGAAATATTATCCCATTCCAAAACTATTGCCACCGCCCTACCCGCTTGCAGTTTCTTTATCGATATTCCCTATGCCCCTGTCAAACATATGATAGACAAAAACATTGCCGTATCATTGGCCACAGATTTTAATCCGGGGTCAACGCCGGGTTTTAACATGAATTTTGTCGTATCATTGGCCTGTATCCAACAAAAATTAACCCCCGAACAAGCTATCAATGCCGCTACACTAAACGCTGCCGCCGCTTTGGAATTGTCAAAAGAAATGGGAAGTATCAGTAAAGGTAAAAAAGCCCGCTTGATGATGCTGAAAGACTTTATCAAAGACTATAAAGAAATTCCCTATTACTTCGCCACCAATCCGGTTGATAAAATGTTTTTATAATAATTTAAAAGCCTTATTTTGTTAATCAAATACTTATTTGTAAAGATTATGAAAAAATCATACACTTTAATTTTATTTTATTTTGTTATTGCTAATATATTGTCAGGCTGTAAAAACAACAATAAAAAATTTGAGTATATTGTTGACAAAAAAGAAGTTAGACTATTATTAGAAAATAATTACAACCATATTAAATACAATGAAATTGTTCCTGTAAAATTTCTTATTAAAGGTATTAAATTAAACCAATTAAGAATATTTGGGCCCGGAATAAGTATTTCTTCAGAAAATGACAGCACTTTAAATGGTTCTATTCTTGTGAAACAAAGCTATAGCAAATCCTTTCCTAATCTTATTAAAAACGATACATTTCATATTAAAATATTAATAGTCGAAGAGCATAGAAAAAATAATGGAGAAATATTAGTTCCATTAAAAAAGAATTAATACAATCAACTCACTTTATGACCTTGTCAGCTCCCTTAATCTCTACTATTCCAAAAACTTGCCAAACTTAAAACCCTTTCGACAAAACATTTTTCCGTTTTTTTTTTAAATTTTAATTTTTTTTTAATAAAATTAGATTTAGAATAAAAAAAGACTACCTTTGCCGTATTAATAAATTAAATTACAATAATGAAAACAGGAACAGTAAAGTTCTTTAATGAAGCCAAAGGTTTTGGTTTTATTATCGACGACGAAACAGGTGCGGAGTATTTCGTTCACGCTACCGGATTAATTGATGAAATCCGTGAAGGAGATAAAGTTTCGTTTGAACTCAAAGAAGGTAAAAAAGGATTGAATGCAGTAAACGTTAAGCAAGCTTAATTTTTTATTGAATACATTTTTTACGTAGCCCGGTTTTGCCGGGCTTTTTTTTTAGACCTAATAGGTTTTAGAAAGGTATGAAAAAAATCAAATTATCTTTATCTATTATGACATTTTGATACAAAAATATTAAATTAGCGAAAAAATCACACCGGTTTGAATACTTTCGCACGCTATCCAATTATTTTTCTTACCGTTTTTATCATAACCGGTATTATTAGTTACGATTTTTTTCCATTAAGTTCAGAAATACTGATAACCGGTTTTATCATAGGAATAACCGGTTTTATCATCTTACATTTTTACCAAAACAAAAGGGTTAAAAAACTTAAAAGCATTCCGGTTTTATTGATTTTTATCGCTATCATTTTAGGACAAATATTAAGCGCCCTTCACAATCCGGATAATAATCCGAAATATTTCATTCGTTTTATAAAACCTGATAATTATGTTAAACTGATTGTCAATAAAAAAATCAAAGAAACCACTTCATATTGTAATTATTATGCTACAATACAAGAGATTAACAAACAAAAAATATCAGACAAAATCCTGTTGAAAATACCCAAAAACAAACCGCAACCACAACTTGGGAGCCAAATTAAAATTCTTATTGAAAAATCACAAATTCAATTAATCCCCAAAGCTCATAATCCTTACGGTTTTGATTACCGGCGTTATATGAAACATTTAGGGATATATCATCAAATCAATTTAAAAAATGCCGTATATCAAATTGTTCCGGTCAAAAGTTTTAATCCGGCACATCATATTGCTTTATTGAAAAAAAGAATCAAAACCAACTTTCAAAAACATTTAAGTCGGGAGACTTTTGCTTTGGCCATGGCTTTACTCTTAGGCGAACGACAAGAGTTGTCACCGGATATTTATCTCGATTTTCAAGCTACCGGAACCGTCCATATTTTAGCCATTTCAGGTTTACATATCGGAATATTGCTATTGTTTTTAAACTTTATTTTTAAACCGGTCAAAAGGTATTCTACGGTTATTTTTCTACTCTTGACTATTGGATTTTTGTGGTTTTATGCCTTGCTTACCGGTTTTTCGCCATCAGTATTACGAGCGGTTATCATGTTCAGCTTCTTACAAGTCGGTTTACAAAGCAATCGTCAAACAAATATTTACAACAGTTTGTTTTTAGCAGCGCTTGTTATGTTGCTGATTAATCCGGGATACTTATATCAAGTAGGATTTCAAATGAGTTTTGCCGCCGTTTTATCTATCGTCGGCTTCTATCCGGTTTTTAGCCGTTGGCTACCGATCAAAAACCAAATTATAAAATATTTTACGGACCTGTTTTGGGTCACTTTATCGGCACAATTAGGTGTTTTACCCCTGTCTTTATATTATTTTCATCAATTTCCCAGTTACTTTTTGCTAGCAAATTTACTGAGCATCCCACTATTGTTTTTAATTCTTTTTACAGGATTCGGCTTGATGCTTTTCAGCTTGCTTCAAATAGATTTTTCTTATCCATACCGTTTGTTTGATTTTTTGCTCAATACCCTTCTCTATATAAACGAATCTATCGCCGGTCTGCCGCATAGTTTAATCCGTAATATACGTTTTTCCAGCTTACTGTTATTCGTCAGTTTTCTGGGGATTATTACCCTGTATTATTTTTTATCCAGGCCAAAAGTTTACCGTCATTGGATTTGGCTCGGCACTTGGATTTTACTGTTTGAAGGCGTCATTCTTTCTCAAAAATACCAGCGATTGCATCAACAAAATTTTTATATTTTTCATCAATACAAAACACCTGTGGTTGCTATATCAAATGCCGGTAATCTTGAAATATTTCAAAACAGCAGATTGATTGATAAATATTTACAAAAAAATTTTAATCTCCATTTCAAACAAATTAAATACGACAGTTTGCCGTTTTATCAAACTTTAGGCAATTACAAAATATTACATATCGACAGCTTGGGTATTTACCGGTTTCGAAACTTTAAACCGGATATTGTCGTATTACATCACTCCCCTAAAATCAATATGGACCGGTTGATTTTGGAATTACAACCGAAAATAATCGTTGCGGATGCTTCAAATTATCCTTCGTATATCAAGCGTTGGCAAAAATCGGCAGATAAATATCATGTCAAATTTTATGATGTTAACAAGGATGGGGCTTTTGTTTTATTTGCTCATAAAAAATTAGAAATATTTATAAAACAAAAAACTGATATATTTCAGCCGACACGTTAAACCTTTTATTATTTTTTTAGTCAAATTAAAAAACCTTTACTATGAAAAATCTTTTGCTTATTGTCGGGTTATCGGTATTGATAATTTCTTGTCGAGAGGATAATCAAAATGATAAAATAAGCATTTCAAAAAACACTCAGAATGAAATGGCAAAAATCGGTCAACAACAAGAAGGAAAAAAATTGTTTAAGCAATATTGCATGGCTTGTCATTTTATAAAGCCTGATCCTTCCAAAAGAGATCAGATGACGGCGCCCCCTATTATTCGTGTTGTTCAACATTATAAAGGGACACATTCAGAGAGAAAAGACTTTGTAAATGCCGTCGTAAATTGGGCTAATAAACCAAACAATGATGCCGTATTAATGCCCGGTGCCACTCGTAAATTCGGATTAATGCCACCTATGCCTATCGGGAATAAAAAATTGGAAAAGATAGCCGATTATTTGTTTGATGCCAATTTTGAAAAATTTGGAAATTTCAAGCATAAAAATCATAGAAAAGCCAATTTTAAACAAATAGAAAAACAAACTTTGGATACAAAGGATATTAATCAACTTCATCAAGCCGTTTCATTACTTCAAAAAAGCAATTTACAAAGCCCTTCGGCTTACCGGCAGATGGGAGAAAAAGTATTTAAAATAGCTAAAAATATTTTACTAAACAAAAATTATGAGGGTAAAACCCTTCAACAAATCCAAATGTTTTTTCATCAAATTGAAGAAGATATGCATCGATTAATGTCTGTAAAAAACAATAATGAAGGTGAAAAATATCGAAAAATAGTTTTGAAAAAATTACAAAAATTTGATGAGTTTTTCATTCCAAAAGAATAGAATTTCCATCTATTCAGGTAAATTTATAAGAGACTTTATTTCAATATTTTGTATTTTAAACTCAAAAAATTACCTTTTATCTTTCAATTTTTTTAATCATTCCATTCAACTCGGTTGCTCTTGCCAAAGTGTTGCTGATAGTGCCAAACTTAATGATATTTTTATGCCAAAGCTGTAATTTTCTATCATCTATATCAGTGTCAATCTCCAACACATAATCTATCTTTTGCATCATAGGTGGCCGGTCACTTCGTTGGGCTTTGATACTAATCTGAGCCGTACGATAAGAAAAATGCAAAATCCCGGCATAGCGTTCCACATTTTTTAAAATGCACGCGGCTAATGCCGTCAACAACAGTTCAGCAGGATTGGGTAATGCCTCGTCTCTCCCTGCCGATGCCTCAAAACTAATTTCTGTTTTGTTTGCAATAACAATGGCTTTTCCGCCTGCTTTTGATTGGGCTTTAATTTGGTATTCTAACATTGTTTTTTCTTTTTTTACCACAGAGTTACTCATAGTTATTATTACATTATCAATCGTTTTATTCCATTCTTTAAAGATTTTACATTGAAGTTTATCAACAACCCGATTTTACATTCCGATAATTTCAAATAGGTTAAAACTTGCGCTATATGAACATCATTTATTGCTTCAACGGATTTTAACTCAACAACCACTCTTTCTTCCACTAATAAATCTATCCTATAACCGGCATCTAATTTTACTTCTTTATAAACTAACGGTAGTACTTTTTGTCTTTCTACTTTTAAACCTGATTGTTGCAATTCATAGAATAAACATTCTTCATAAGCGCTTTCCAATTATCCCGGACCTAATGCCGAATGAACCGTGTAAGCACATTCTAAAATTTTGGATGTCAATTCGTTTAATTCTTTCATATTTTATTCTTTATCTACTCTGTGATACTCTGTGAAAATTTACTCTTTGCTATACTTCGGCAGGCTCAGTACGGCGCTCTGTGGTTAAGTGACTTTCAATCAACTTTTCCTGTGGTAAATACCCACGTGACACAATTACGCCATTGATAAGGATAGTCGGTAATATCCAGGTTTCATACTGCTTGATTTTTTCCAAATCGGTTTCTATCTCATAATTTACCGGGATCTGCCGCTTTTCAAAATAACGTTCCAACCGCTTCATAATCCGCCGGGTACGCCGACAAGCGGGTCCGGGGGATAGAATTTTGATTTGGTTTGTGGGCATATTATCGTTTGGTTGCGACATGCATTTATTCGTATATACAGACGCACATCCGCACTTTACATTACACGTATATACAGACGCACGTCCGAGCGTCTCTACATACGTAAATTGTTTTGGTAGAATTTAAAAAAATCAACCAAAATTTCATTACGGATACGTCTGAATTCCGCCATAATTTCGTCATCCGTTCCCGTAGCTTCGGCAGGGTCTTCAAAACCTATATGCAGACGATGTTTGACCTCGCCCGAAAAATAAGGACAAGTTTCTTTGGCGCCATCACAAACCGTAATCACATAATCAAATGATTGCTCCAAAAATTCCGAAACGTTTTTAGGATAATTACCACTGATATCTATATTCATTTCTTTCATAGCCGCAATGGCTTTGGGATGCACTTCGTTACTGGAATTTGTCCCTGCAGAATAGACTTCCAAATCTTTATCAAAAGCTTTTAAAAATCCTTCTGCCATTTGGCTGCGACACGAATTGCCTGTGCATAAAATCAAGATTTTCTTTTTCATATTTATAATTTATTTTAATGATAAAGCTTTTTATCATCTTCAATACTAAATTCAGGTTGCAAAGTCGTATGCTCTATCCCGTGATGTTCTTTAAGATAATCATTAACCAATTGCATAATTCTCTCAAAATCGGTTATCCGGCAATCTTCATCAACGTCTAAATGCGCTTCAAACATCAAATCGTGTTCGTTGATTTGCCAAACATGAATGTGATGAATATTCTTTACCCCGTCTATTTGACCAATATCCTTGGCAATCCGGTTTAAATCTAAATTTTCAGGGGTAAATTGCATCATAATCTTTAAGGAAGTTTTAAAAATATCCCAACTCATATAAATCAAATAGACTGCAATCAAGATTGAAAAAACCGGATCTATCCAGTAAATATGATAATATTTCATCACAACACCGCCTATCAAAACGGCAATAGACGTCATCATATCACCAAACAGATGTAAATAAGCGGACTTCATATTCATATTATCCTTGGCATCTTCTTTGATAAACAGCACACTTAATCCGTTGACGGCAATACTTCCCAACGCCAACCAAATGACCAAATTACTTTTGATAGGGTGAGGCTGTAAAAGGCGTTGCACCGCTTCATACAAAATAAAAATTGCCAAGATAATCAGTGTAGTCGAATTGAAAAAAGCCGCAATGATTTCGCTACGTTTGTAGCCAAAAGTTTGTTTTTCATTCGCCGCTTTTTTCGACAACCGGTTGGCGATATAAGAAACGATTAACGAAATGACATCCGAAAAATTGTGAATAGCATCCGATATCAAAGCCATACTGCCGGCAATGATACCGCCGATGAGTTCTGCTAAACTAATACCTGCATTGAGCAAAATGGTCCAAAACAGATTTTTGCTTGTTACTTCGTGGTGATGATGTTGGTGCTTGTGTCCCATAATATGAGTTGAAAGTTAAAAGTTCAGATTCATAAAATTATTTTTTGCTTTAATAATCGTTTTTCGTTTCATATTATACATTCGTCTTGTAAATTGATGAATTGAAGAGTAGGTCACTGAGTGGTTTTGCGACGTAAGGAGCAAAAATGTATTGAAGTGACCGGGTTCGAAATTGAGGAAATGAGGATTTTTTATAATTTGAATATTTTTCCTCAATTCCTCACTCCTCATTCCTCAAACAACTTGATACTCATTACTCTTTTACTTGACCCTAACATTAATATGCGTCCCCGTTTTGATATTATCGGTTACCGGACAGCGTTTTTCGGTTTCTTCCAACCAATCTGCTATTTGCTCCGGTGTGGCCGATTCAAATTTAGGATTAATCACGACATTAATGGTTTGAAATCCCGCTCGTTCATCAAAAGAACAACCCATAAAGTTACAAGGATTCATATTACCTTTAATTTCTATTTTCAAGTCATTTAGTTTCAGCCCTTTTTGCCGGGCAATGGCATGTACTGTTACACCCAAGCAACCAGCTAACGACATTAACAATACTTGAATAGGGCTTGGTCCCATATCGGTGCCGCCCATAGCTTCGGGTTCATCGATAATCATTTTGAATTTGCCTGACTGCACTTTGAGTCGCGTAGGCGTTTCGCTTTTTGCCCGTACGGTAATATTGACTTGTGGAATATCTGTTGGTTTTTCACAATCTGTCATTTTCATTTTTTTTATTTTTATTTATAACATTTCACGTATAAATATCGCTAATACTTTCATACATTTTTCTGTTTAAAAAATGCCTCAAACAACTCTTTAGCGATTTTCCAATTTTCTTCATCAAGGCAGTACCGCACTTTGGGCGGACATATCTTTCCTTGGATTAAGCCGGCTTTTTTCAACTCTTTTAAATGTTGAGAAACCGTGGATTGCGCCAATGGAAAAACATCGACCAAATCGCCGGTATAACAATAATCGTGAGCTGACAAATGGGCTAACATTTCCAACCGGACCGGATGTGCCATCGCCTTGGCAAAGATGGCCAGTTTTTCATAGTCTTTAAATTTTTTCATGGTGCAAAGATAT
Organism: Flavobacteriales bacterium; assembly: GCA_027024205.1. Taxonomy (GTDB): domain Bacteria; phylum Bacteroidota; class Bacteroidia; order Flavobacteriales; family Flavobacteriaceae; genus WGBX01. Next base: position 15,825 of record JALVST010000102.1, read on the forward strand.
AATTTTTATCGTTTATCGTAAATAAACGATGAATTTTTGTTTGAATAAGTATAAAAAATATAACACATTACTTATACTCTTAAAAATTATATTTGCTAATTGAACTTATATTATCATAACAATTATTCCCGAATTTAAGTATGCTGTTCTTGGATTTTGACAATGATGTCAGCGAAGTTAATTTGATAAACAGCTTACAATTTATGATTATGACGGCTCAAAAAGAAATGTTAGACGAAGCGGCAGAGGAATATCAAAATACACTAGGTCAATGGATTAGCAAGACCTGGCAGGTTAGCAAAACCTACTAGGTCATAGGAAACAAAAAACCTGAATAGGTTTTTCAAAACCCGATAGGTCTGGATATGAAAAAAATAAAAAAAACATGTCCAAATACTTGACTTTACCAAATTAAATATCGTATGTTTGTAAGTAAATACTTACTTACTAAAATTGTTTATATGAAACGACTATACATTAACATGTTATTGTTTCTCATTTTACTGATGGGGAATTTTATCTACGGGCAAGAAAAACCCAAAAAAGAGACTGGAAAACAACCGGATGATTTCTTTATCTCGACCTATCAATTTCATCCGCAACTATTAGGAGAAAAAACTTGGTTGATTGATCTTTCTACTGATATTCCCAAGTTTTTTAAGTATTTCAATCCTAAAATGAAAAAAATCACGCCTAAAATGCCGGTTGTCGTATTAAACGAAGCTTATTTTAACGCACATATTTTGTACGGCTCAAACTCAAAACTGAATTTATATGCCAATTTGCCTTTTTTAGATTTACACCACTATTCGCCAATGATGTTTCAAAAAGGCGTTTGGTTTGGCGACATACAGACTGGCGTAGTTTATGGCAATCTTTTAAGCGGTCTGCATCATTTGACGCTTGAAGCCCAAATCAATTGGCCGACAGGCATTTACAAACAAAAACCGCAAATTCTGAATACCGGACGCGGCGCCTTTGGTATTCAAGTGGGGCTTAACGGTTTGGAAAATTTGCAAACCAAAGCCGATGCCTGGCAATTGGCTTATCATGCTTACTTTGATTATTTTATAAGTTTAGACAATATCGATAAAGGTTTTGAAACAGGGGGCACCGCCCTATTCCCTAAACCTTATCATACAAAATTCGGTTATTTCGGTCTTGAAAATGCGTTGAATTTTCAAATGCACACTCCCTACAAAACCGGAACCATGACTTTGCCCAATTCCGGATTGACACAGTTGGATGTCAGCCTGGGCGGTTGGTATGAATTTTTAAATAATTGTTATCTACGTCTGACAATACCTTATACATTATACCAAAACAAAGCTTATTTGACCAAATACAGTGTGGTCATGCAATTGGATTATAAATTTAACTAAAAAAACAAAAAACACCGAGATATGAAACAAATTAATACAAACTTGGTCTTATTGCTGTTTGTAAGTTTGATGATGACTGCTTGCAGCGACATTAATTTAACCAACGAGAAAAAATCACAACCCGAATTTCAAGGCTATATAGAAACCACCCAAGTCAAAGTAACTACCCGTATGCCCGGCCGGATTGTTGATATTTTGGTCGATGAAGGAGACCGGTTAAAACAAGGCGATACAGTGGCTTTACTCGATACCCGGGAAATTTTGGCCAATAAAAAAGCTTTAATGGCAAAATTGCACAATGTTGCGGTCAACAAACGCCGTTTGGAACATTTATATAAAGCAGGTGCTGTGCCTAAACAAAAATTGGATGAAGTAACTACGGGATATCAAATGTTGCAAGCCAAAATTCAAGCATTGGATACACGCATTGCCGATATGGTGATTAAAGCACCTATGGACGGTGTCGTTACTTTAAAAGTCTTGGAAAAAAACCAAATGATGCCACCAGGCATGTCGGTTGTCATAGAAACAGATCCCGAGGGTACTTGGGCAAGATTTAGCGTCCCCGAAACCTATCTGAATCAATTATATCTGGGTGACCAAGTAAACTTGCAAACCAATGCGGACAACTTGACCTTAAAAGGCAAAATCATACAAATTATCCCGATGGCTAATTTTGCCTCTCATACCCCGACCAGTGCCCGAGACGAACGTGATGTCCGCACTTTTGATATCAAAATTCTGATTTTGGATCATCAAAAAGATGTCAAACCGGGTATGTCGTTTTTTTTAAAATTGAAATCGTCGGCAAATTCAAGTAACAAACAAACCTCAAAGTCTTGATCTCATGAAAAAAGCTTTGAAAACATTAATCATGATATTGGTGAAAATCACACTGATATCCGCTGCTTTGATATTGTTTTTTAGTATGATGGCGGGTATGTATTACAAAAGTGCGCCGACAAAAATAAAAATGGCCGTGCTCGACTTGGATCAAAGTGCTTTAAGCCGTTCTATTATTCACAATATCAAAGCGTCACAATATTTTGATGTTACACGGCAGGCAACCGATTATATTGACTTGCAAAATTTAGTTGACAAAGGCAAAGTGGATGTAGGCGTAATGATTCCGCCGAACGCTTACAAAGATGTTTTGAATCGCCGTAATGTTAATATATTGGAATTGATAAACGGTACTGCTAACCCTATTGTCGCCAAATTATCCCTGATGATGCTCAACAAAATCATGCTGACAATGGATATGCAAATGATGAAAAAGATGCGGGTGGAAGAATTGGGCAGCGTTCCCAATGTCAGACACACGCCCAAACCACCGCTGACTGTAAGTGAACGGGTTTTGTATAACCCTGCCTTATCAATGGAACCCTCTATGCTACCGGCTTTTATGGGATTGGCCATGCAAATTGTTTCCATGTTGATTGTAATGTTCGGCTTATTTGCCGCTTTTAAGCAATTTAAACAAAAATATCCGAATTTGTCGCAAATCCGCCAACTACCGGTCAAGGCATTAATTCCACCCTATATTATTTCGTGGGTTATCGTATCTACGGCTATTTCCATTGCTTATTTTACTACCATGCAATTGTTTGGCATCCATTACGATCATCATACTCTATGGAATACCGTTTTTGCCATCTCCATGTTGGTCTTGGCCATGGAAACAATTTCATATTTTTTGGTTCTCAACATTAAAAACGGGGCTGTGATTGCAGCTCTGATTACGTTAATTGTAATGCCGGCTTTCATGTATTCGGGATTTTTAATTCCGGAAGAACAAATGGCCTGCGTCCCCAATATGATTGGCAATGCTTTTCCTTTAAAACATTATCTAAAAGTATTATATACTGTTTTTAACCGGCATCAAGAATTATATGTAGTCAAAGATCAAGTAAATATCCTTTGGGAATTTAACCTCGGATTTTTGTCTTTGGCTGTCATTTCCATTCTTTTCGGTCAATGGGAACGCAAAAGAAAAATTAAAAAATGGCAAAAATTACAAGCTCAAACCACTGAAAACGAAACAAACTAATATGGTTATAAAAACGAAAGAAATGAAAACATATCTATATATAGTAGCACTGTTAGTATTTTTGGCATCTGGTCAATCGCTCCATGCACAACAAAAAATCAATCTGAAACAAGCCATCCGGATGGTTATTGATAACAATCCCGGCATCAAAGCCAAACAAAGCCGAATCAAACAAGCACAAGCTAAAAACAATCAGGTAAAATCCGCTTTTTTACCGCAAATCAATGTATTATCTAAATGCCTATATACCAATAATTTACCAAATTTTTATCCGTTGTTGGGTAAGGATATACCGGTCTTGGATCCCAACGGGCAAACCGGCGAACATGTGACTTTACATCCTATGGCCCCTTATCCCGATTTGAGCGGTGATATCTTGACCATGGATTTGAATGCAGTTTATCCCATTTACACGGGTCATAAACGTGACAATGCCTTAAAATTGACCGAACAATTGCAAAAAGCTTACGTCAAAAATATGGATGACGATAAATCTTCATTGAGTTACAAAGTCAAACAAGCTTATTATAATTATCTGATGGTCAAGGCCGTTATTAAAGTTTACGAAGACGTTTTAAAACAATTGAATGATCATCTCCAAATGGCCAAAGCCGCCTACAAAGAAGGCGTGCGTTCGCAATTTGATGTGATCAATTTTGAAAGTAAAATAGAAGAATTCAAAGCCAAAATCGTTGATTTTAAAGGTAAACGGGAAATCGTGAGAACGGCTTTATCCAAACTAATAGGCCTACCTGACGGTCAAAAAGCCGAATTTGAAGGTAACATCAAGGATTTCTTCCAACAAGAAAATTCACAAAATCTTATTTTAAAACAGCTTTATAACGGTAATCACAAATTGGCATTTCTATCAGAAATGCAAAAAGTTTTGGATTATAAAAAAGACATCCAAAAAAGTTGGTAAATTACCGGTTGTATTTGCCTTTGGCAACTATCATATTTATCACGGCAAAGATTTTCCGCCTTTCAACAAAACCTGGCGAAACGGTTATGCCGTAGGGGTTGGGGTTAAAATGAATATTTTTGACGGTAACAAGTCAAAATATCAAATGGATGAAATCCGTGCCAAACAAGAAGAATTGGAAAATTACAAAGACGGTTTGAAATTGAAAATGGATATTGCCTATCAAAAAACACAAGAAGAAATCAACAGTTTATTAGCTCAAAAAAAAGCCCATCAAACACATTTAAAAGTGGCCGAAAAAGCTTACGAAATTGCACAAACGGCTTATAAAAACGGCGTTATTACCAATATCCAACTCAACGGTGCTCATTTGCAAATCAGCAAAATTAAAGTGCAAATACTTAAAATAGAAAAAGATATTTTGACCCAAAAAGCTTATTTGAAATTTTTAGCCGGTCAAATATTTTAAACAACTATAATTTAACAACTTAAAAAACTAAAACATGGAAGAACAAGCCAAAAAAATCGAACAAATATTAGCTACGATGACCCAAGAAATCGGAGAAGTACCGGAACTAATGTTAAATTTATCCAAACTCAGTCCCGATATGTTTTTGGAACATGTATCTAACAAGAAATTTGCCTTTGAAGGACAACATATCCCGCCCAAATACAAAATACTGATGAGTCTGGCTATCAGTGCAGGGATGGGAATAGAACCTTGCATCAATACTTATACCAAATTAGCTCTAAAAAAAGGAATTACGATTGATGAAATATTGGAAACTTTACAATTGACCCGTTACGTTAAAGGGACCTCGGTTATAGCGGCTGCGCAACAAGCTATAAAAATGGTCAACGACCATAAATAAAAACATTATCTTTGTCTTTCAAACAAATGAAATGCCCCGTAAAAAAACACATATCAGAAAAGAAGAAATCAAGCAAGCGTTTCTGAAAATCATTAAAGAATCGGGGATCAAGGCGGTTTCCACCAAAAATTTGGCAGCGGAAATCGGTTTGTCCGAAGGCGCCATTTTTCGTCATTTTAAAAAGAAAAGTGATATTATCCGGTCTATCATTGATGATGTATCCAAAGATTTAATCGAGACACTCAAAGAGACCGCCGGCAGTTCATTGGAACCGGAAAAAAAATTGGAAAAATACCTTTGTGATACGATAAACTATTTAATGGATAATAACGGGATTACCATTTTATTACTCTCTGAAGCCACTTACAATAACGACAGTGATACCTTAGACCAATTACGCTATATTTTTAATTCCGAAAGGTATTATTTCGAGCAAATTATACAAGAAGGCATTGCAAAAGGAATATGGCGTGAAGGCATCCGGATTGAAGAAATTTCTTTTTTGTATATGGGGATCCCCATAACATTCAATATCAGTTTGGTATTGAATTTATACCGGTTTGACCGCCGGCGGTTTTGCCAAGATATGATTGCACAGATTTACCGTTTAATCGGTTGAGCTATAAAGTATTTAAAGAAGTAACTTATCCCCTTCCGGTTTGTTTTATGCAATCGCATTATCCTTGTCATTCAATACTTTATCTATTTCTTTTTGATAAGAAGGTTTTTGTTTTTTACCGAAAATTCGTTTGTTAAACAAAATCAAGATAGCCACTCCTATGGTTATCGCACTATCGGCCAGATTAAAGACGGGTTCAAAGAAAGTAAATTGCTTACCCCCCACCAAAGGAAACCATTGGGGCAAATGCACTTCAAAAAGCGGAAAGTAAAACATATCGACGACGCGTCCCTGAAACCAGGGCGCATAACCGCCGCCTTCGGGTAAGAATTGTGCCACGTGATGAAAACTGTCAGAAAATAAACGGCCGTAAAAAACCGAATCAAGGATATTACCAACCGCTCCGGCAAAAATCAGACTGACAGCCACTATTAATAAACCGGACTCATTCTTTTTTATACTGGTATAAAGCCAATAAAAAATCCCTGTAATAGCAATCAACCGGAAGGCTGTCAAAAATAATTTGCCTGCTTTACCACCGAACTCCGTCCCAAATGCCATCCCGTTATTCTCTATGAAATAAATCTTAAACCAATCAAAAACCGTGACGGATTCTCCGAGTAGAAAATGAGTTTTGACATAAATTTTAATAACTTGATCCAAAAGCACTACGCCAAAAACCAACCACAAGGATTTTTTAAGATTCATAATTATCTTACTTATTCTGATTTATTTTGGCTTCAATACTCAACGTGGCATGCGGCACGGCTCTCAAACGGTCTTTGCTGATGAGTTTTCCGGTTTTACGGCAAATACCGTAAGTTTTGTTTTCAATACGAATCAAAGCATTTTCCAAATCCCGAATGAATCGCTCCAAACGTCCGATAAGTCTCAAATTGGATTCCCGTGCATAAGTCGATGCACTATCTTCAAAAGTAACGATTTTGGTCTGAGTCATATCATTGTTATCCAGTAAAGAACGTAAAATACTGATATCTTTTCTGGCACGAGCTATTTTTTGATTGATTAATTCTTTAAACTCTTGTAATTCTTCGTCCGAATATCTTTTTTTTACTTCACTCATAATTCATTTTTTAAAATTTGGATAAAATTAACAAAAAATAAAATATATAAAACGGTTTTTAACACAATTATTTGTTCAATTGTCAAATCACTCTATAAACACTTGACATTTAATCAATAAGCTTTAGCAAACAATACACGTTGCTTGGAAGGTTTGCCCGATAATATATCGATACCTTCTTCCGGTTTATTGTCAAAAGGGATACAACGAATGGTCGCTTTGGTCAGTTCCTTTATTTTTTCTTCCGTTTCGGGCGCTCCGTCCCAGTGTGCCGATACGAAACCGCCTTTGTTTTCCAAAACATCTTTAAATTCGTCAAAATTATTGACTTCGGTTATATGTGTATTGCGATAATCTTCGGCTTTTTTAAAGAGATTTTGTTGTATATCATGCAACAAATTTTCAATATATGTATCCACTCCATCCATTGAAACCACTTCTTTGGTTAACGTATCACGGCGGGCTACTTCAACGGTATTATTTTCCAAGTCACGCGGTCCTATGGCCAAACGCACTGGCACACCTTTGAGTTCGTATTCGTTAAATTTCCATCCGGGTTTATAGTTATCGCTGTCATCATATTTAACACTGATACCTTTGGCTTTGAGTTTGGCAATGATTTCATTTACTTTTACAGTAATATCTTTCAATTGGGCTGTTTTTCTATATATCGGGATAATAACCACTTGAACGGGAGCTAATTTAGGAGGTAAAACCAAACCGTTATCATCGGAATGGGTCATAATTAATGCCCCCATCAAGCGGGTGGACACCCCCCAAGAAGTAGCCCAAACATACTCCAATTTTCCTTTTTTGGACAAAAATTTAACGTCAAAAGCTTTAGCAAAATTTTGTCCTAAAAAGTGCGATGTTCCGGATTGCAAAGCTTTACCGTCTTGCATCAAAGCTTCAATAGTATAAGTTTCTTCTGCTCCCGCAAAGCGTTCCGACTCGGTTTTAACCCCTTTAATAACCGGCATAGCCATAAAATTTTGAGCAAAATCGGCATAAACATTGATCATTTGTTCAGCTTCGGCAATAGCCTCTTCACGGGTTTCGTGAGCCGTGTGACCTTCTTGCCACAAAAATTCAGCTGTTCGCAAAAACAAACGGGTCCGCATTTCCCAACGCATAACATTAGCCCACTGGTTGACCAAAATAGGCAAATCACGATACGATTGAATCCAGCGTTTATAGGTATCCCAAATAATAGTTTCGGAAGTAGGACGTATAATCAGTTCCTCCTCCAATTTGGCCGTAGGATCCACTTCAATATCTTTTCCGTCAGAGGTTGTCCGCAACCGGTAATGGGTTACCACAGCCGCTTCTTTGGCAAAACCATCGACGTGTTTGGCTTCCTTACTAAAATATGACTTGGGTATCAAAAGCGGAAAATAAGCATTTTGATGACCGGTTTCCTTAAACATCTTATCCAGTTGGGCTTGCATTTTTTCCCAAATGGCATATCCGTAAGGTTTGATAACCATCATACCGCGAATGCCGGAATTTTCAGCCAAACCCGCTTTGACAACCAATTCATTGTACCATTTTGAATAATCTTCACTGCGTTTTGTCAGTTTTTTGCTCATTGTAAAAATTTTGGTATAATTGTTGTATGAAATAAATAAAATCGTCTTTGCCGACAAATTATTTTGCAAAGCTAATTATTTTTATTAAATTTATCTTTAAAAATTTTGTTTTATGAAATCAACTGCCATTTTCCGTTTCCTATACACCGGACTATTAATTCCGGCCTTGATATTATTCCTGTCCTCCTGTGACAGTTATTATAATGTATCGGCTTCCGACGGTATTTATGATGATAATTCTCCTGCATATACTTCAAATGACAAACAACCGGCCAAAAAGACCGTTAAAAAACAAACGGCAATCGTTAAAGAAAAAACCGGTTCAAATCATTCAAATAAAAATAATTCGTCTACTTCAAACGGTTTTTACCAAGAATATTTTAAAAATAAAGCCCGGTTATACAATGAAATAACCGAAGATGACATCATAACGGATGAAGATGATTATTATTATGACGACAATTCGCAAACATATGATGATAACGACGATTATTATGTAACTAAAAAAGAAGTTTACATACACAATTACTATTATGATCCCTTTTACTGTGATCCTTGGTATTACCGTCCTTATTACTACCGTCACTACTACCATCCTTATTGGTCCGGGTTCCATATTTATGTAGGCACTGGGGTGTTTTTCAATTGGGATTACGGTTGGTATGACCCTTATTATTACGACCCTTATGCTTATTGGGGATATTATCCGAGTTACTACGATTATTACTACGGCGGGTACGGGTATTACAACAATTATTATTACGGACCGGTTTACAACAGTTATTATTTCCGCCACAGACGTCGCGCATATGTAAGAGGCAGACGTAATTATTACCGGCATTTCAGTCGTAGAAATTCATTGGCTTCCCGTCGCAGTGTGACCAATGGAAGAAGACGAGACGGTAACAATTTGTCTCCCGGTCGCACGGAACATACCGGTCATACGGTAAGAACAGGAAGAACAGAAAGGGATAACAATGCCAACAAATTTGATCGTAAAGACAGAAATAATACCGTAAATACCCATACCGGTAGAGTAGATAGAACCGGTAGAAACACTAATACCGGAAGAACCGACAGAACAATAAGAACCGACAGAACAGGTAGAGATAACAGTCGTCAAACGCGTCCGGGAAGAATTTACCGGGACCGCAGCAACCGGACAACGAAAACCGGAAGAAACAGTCGTGCTATCCGTCATTCACGATACAATTACGGAACCTCCCGTTATAAACGACGGGATAGCTATACGCCTCGAACAAACCGGACAACGAGAAGAACATCGCGAAGTAACAGTACAATTTATCGGCTGTCCGCTTCAACGGAACACAACAGAAGTTCACATAATAATTATAGACACTCTTCCGGCAGTTCACATTCCTTCTCAAGGCCTTCAAGAAGTTATTCTTCAAGCAGGTCTTACTCTACCAGCCGGAGTTCTTCTTCGGGGCATTCGTCCGGTAGCCGTTCGTCACACGCCTCCGGCAGAAGACGTTAAACTTTTTTAAAACGCCCGGAAGGGCGTTTGTTACAAATAGATGTATCGATTAAAATTATTCCGAATTTAAAAAAAAACTTGTATGAAATACTTATATACAACAGTCATCTTATTTTTTGTTTCAATATCCGTAAAAGCCCAATCTTTTGAAGATGCATGGCGTTATCATCAAGACAATTTAACCGGGACAGCACGTTTTATGGGAATGTCCGGGGCTTTCAGTTCGTTGGGTGGTGACCTGAGTGCCATCAGTCTTAACCCTGCCGGCGCCACTACTTTCACTACCAACAGACTGACCGGAACATTTTCTTTATTTTACAATACTGATAACAAAGCCGGTTATTTTGACCAATATAAACAATCCGGCTATTCTTCCATAGACGACAGATTTATAGGAATAGACCAATTCGGAGCGGTTTGGGTTTTTAAATCCGATGTCAGTGATTGGAACAAAATAGCTTTTAGTTTTAATTACAATAAAGACGCTTCATTCGGTAATGATATTAAAATTGCCGGAATCAATAAAGCCGGTCATTCCGCTACAACTTATTTTGTAGAAAATGCCAATGGCATCCCTTTAAGGGATTTGGAAATTGTTGACGACTACACCGCCGATTATCAATGGTTAGGTGAAAATTACGATTACGGCGCCCAACAAGCCTATTTGGGATACCAATCTTATGTCATCAATCCCGTTGACCCTAACGATAATGATAATACGCAGTATGTACCCAACGCCGTATATAACAAAGTCAGACATTACAACAGAATTGCCAGCACCGGACACAAATCACACTATGACATTGTCATGGCCGGAACTTATCAAAACAAGTTACAATTAGGTTTCGGTTTTACAGGATACAATATTGATTATGTTGAACGAAACAGTATTGAAGAAGATAATTATAATGCTACATCAGATTTACAATACTTAAAACTACAAAATACTTTACGGGTAGAAGGTTCGGGATACGGTATCAAGATGGGCGCTATATATAAAATAGCCGACGGATTCAAATTGAGTATAGCTTACCACTCACCGCAATGGTTGGAAATCAATGAATATATGAAACAAGCCATACATACGGAAATGAATAACGGCGACGTTTTTGATATCAAACCCGGTATTGAAAATGAATTTGCACCTTATAAAATCATCACGCCTTCAAAATTTATTGCCGGTGGTTCGGCCGTTATCAAAAAAAGAATGGTTTTATCGGTCGATTATACTTATCAAAATTTGGCTCATTTGCACTTTAAAGAAAAAGATGCAGACGCCGATACAACTTATTTTGACAATTTGAATGACGATATTGAAAATACCATGCAAGCAGTTCATAAACTCAATGCCGGTATTGAAGTCAAATTGGACAAATTATTCTTGCGGACAGGTGGTTTTATGGCTACTTCTCCCTATAAAAACAACAGTGATTTGTATGCATTTAAAGGTTATTCGGCCGGAGCCGGGTATAATTTCGGTCTATTTACGTTGGATTTTGCTTTTGTTCACAGGGATGGACATGTTTCAAAAAATCTATTAACTTTACCGGATAATGCCAACGTAAATAATATATTTAACAATTATTTACTTGGTATTCGCTACAACTTTTAACTGATATATTTTATTATTCTATGAAACGATTCTTATTATTTGTTTTTTTTCTGGCTAATTTTAATCTTTCAGCGCAAGAAGCCATACCGCTCGGGGTTAATTCAATGATTAACATGTTTCAATATGAACTGAGCAAAAAGTTCGGAGCGGAAAATATAAGTATTGATGATAAAATTTATATAAAAAATTATGTCGGTTCGCCGTTATTATTAAGTAAATGGTCCAAAGCCGAAGCATTATTTAATGATGGTAACTTATATACGATACCTAATGTTAATTATGACGCATTGGATGATATTTTCATAATTTATCTGAAAAATTATAAATCTGAGTATGACCAATTTGCATCCGAAGATTTTCCATTGGTTTCTTTAACAAACGAAAGCCTGATTGCCATAGCTTTAAGCAATAATGAAGATGGTACGGTTCGCTTTGTCCGGGTTTCACCGGGGCATTTTATCAACAAATCGAAAACAAGATTTTTTCAATATTTTACCGTCAAGCCCAAAGATGCCTTGATATTAAAAAGCGTCTATAAAAAGGTAAGAAAAAATCATATGAGAGACATGCCTTACACCAATAATCTCGACGAGTATCAATTTTTAACTTTTGACACCTATTATATCAAAAATAAAGATAAATTTTTTACCCCTGTACATCTCGGCAAAAAAGCAATTTTAAAAGCTATCGACGACCCCTCAGCCGAAAAAGCTTTGAAAAAATACATTAAAACGCAACATTTGAAGATGAAAAAACCGGAAGATGTGCAAAAACTATTGGAGTATTACTTTAAAGAATTGAGAAAATCAAATTAACTTTTATTTTTTTTCTTTCCCGGTCTCTTGTTTTTCAAAAACATTTTCGATCAATTCCGAATATTCTTTTCGTTTGCGAAAAATATCAATTGCTTTAAAAACAGCTTCTCTGAAAGAGTCCGGGTCGGCTAAATTTTTGCCGGCAATTTCATAAGCCGTGCCATGATCCGGTGAGGTTCTGACTTTATTCAAACCAGCCGTAAAATTTACCCCTTTACCAAAACTCAATGTCTTAAACGGGATAAGACCTTGGTCATGATACATGGCCAATACGGCGTCAAATTTTTTATAATTGCCACTACCAAAAAAACTATCTGCAGCATAAGGTCCAAAAGTCATATAACCTTCTTCTTTTAATTTCTTAATTGCCGGACGTATAAGCTCATCATCCTCCTTACCTAACAAACCGCCATCACCACAGTGCGGATTCAATCCCAATACGGCAATCAAAGGTTTTTCAATACCGAAATCCTGTATCAAACTGTGATTCATGGTTTTGATCTTGTCCTTGATTTTTTCTTCCGTGATTTGTTGTGCCACATATTTCAATGGTAAATGACCGGTTACTAATCCTACTTTTATATCGTCCGATATCATAAACATCAACGCCCTGCCTTCCAGTTCCTTAGCCAAATAATCGGTATGTCCGGGAAAATCAAATTCATCACTTTGAACCGTTTCCTTGTTAAAAGGGGCCGTAACCAACACATCTATTTCGCCGCTTTTTAAGGCTTCAACCGCCTTAACAAATGACTCTACGGCATAACGTCCTATCTCTTCTGTCGGTTTTCCGGGAGTCATGGGAACCGGCTCCCGCCATAAATTCAATACATTCAATTTATTGGGAAAAGCTTGGTGAATCTGTTTGATGCCGTGTAAATCTATTTTTAAATTTAACAATTTTTTCTGGTAAGAAAGTGCCTTAGTCGATGCAAATACAATAGGGATGCAAAAATCAAACATTTTATGATCTTGAAAAGTCTTTAAAATCACTTCGGCTCCTATCCCGTTTAAATCGCCAACGCTAATACCGACTTTTATTTTGTTCTTTTTGTTTTTCATACGGCAATATTGTCTAATTGCATACAAAAGTAGCAAAATTTAGTGGAAAGTTAAATGTTAAATGTTAAAAGTAATGCCGCTTTTGTCAAAACGGTTCTTAAAAGTATTATTAATTTGATAAATATAAAGCGGTTTTTATCATATTTTTTATCTGAATTTGACCTTAAAATCTAACATTTCAGGATTTTTCATCAAACTGTCCAAAGGGACTTTTATATGCACGGATTTACCGTCAGCGGCTATCAAAGCATCTTTGTAAGTAACCTCGTCTATTTTATAAGGGAAATGGTAAACTATTTCGTATTGGATCATTTTTAACATCTTTTCATCGCCTCCAGCCGGCCTTTTTACGGCCCCTTCGGTTTTTCTGACCATTCTATGAAAACCGTGTTTGTTAAATTGATATAAAACTTGATAACCGGGTGTCATGTCATTTTTCATTTCTTTTACACCCTTTTTGTTATACGAATTTAATTTATTTAACTTTTTATAAATTCCGGATAAATCCGTCACATTTTTAAACGGTATTTCATAACTAAAATACATCTCATCTTTTGATTCATCGACATGCATATGAATTTTGGCATCTTGCAAACTTTTGAGAAGTTCTTGTTCTTCCTCGGGCAAATTCCTAATACTGTCTTTGTTTCGTTTCATCATATCGCCAAAAAGAATAATCGTATCGTTTTTTTTCACTACTTTGTTCTTTTGGATACTGTCATTTCCGGTCATACCGTTAAACATTTGTGTTATACCACTCATATCTACTTTAAAATTATAAGTTCCACTACCGTTTTTATTGAAATATACTTCTTCCGCAATTTGACAAGAACTCAATACCAGCAAAGGTATAATCAGGAATATCAATTTTTTCATAATGATATGTTTTTTATTTCTTTTTACCTTAACGAACAAAAACAATGCCTGTTACATTTTTTATCTCATAATCTTTTCTGCAAATTAAAATTAATACTCTAACTTTGCATTCTAAAATAAAAATCAATGAGCAAAAAAGTCATTTTAATCATATTGGACGGTTGGGGCATCACCCAAAACCCCGAAGTTTCCGCTATTGCACAAGCCTCTACACCGTTTATGGACGATTTGTTAAAAAAATATCCGCATGCCAAACTCTATACTTCCGGTGAAAATGTCGGATTACCCGAAGGACAAATGGGTAATTCGGAAGTAGGACATATGAATTTGGGGGCCGGCCGTATCGTCTATCAAGATTTGGTTAAAATAAACAAAGCTATAAAAGACGGCAGTTTTTTTGAAAATAAAGTTTTAAAAGAAGCTTTTGAATACGCCAAACAAAACGGTAAAGCCGTACATTTTTTGGGTTTATTATCCGACGGTGGCGTGCATTCACATATCGACCATTTAAAAGTCTTGATACAAATGGCCAAAAAATACAATGTCCCTGCTTATATCCATGCCTTTATGGACGGCCGTGACGTTGATCCGCATTCAGGTATCGGTTTTTTAAAAGAAATTCAGGATTATATTAAAGATACACCTGT
Organism: Flavobacteriales bacterium; assembly: GCA_027024205.1. Classification (GTDB taxonomy): domain Bacteria; phylum Bacteroidota; class Bacteroidia; order Flavobacteriales; family Flavobacteriaceae; genus WGBX01. The sequence goes on from JALVST010000102.1 coordinate 30,853, forward strand.
CAAAATCGCTTCGGTCATCGGACGTTATTACGCAATGGACCGTGATAACCGTTGGAAACGCATCAAAAAAGCCTATGATTTATTGGTCAAAGGCGAAGGCAAACCGGCAACGGATTTGGTTCAAGCGGTAAAAGAAAGTTACGATGAAGGTGTCACGGACGAATTTATTTTACCGATTGTTCATGTTGATGAAAATGGCAAACCTACCGGTATAATCAAACCAGGCGATGCCGTTATCTTTTACAATTTCAGAACAGACCGCGGACGCGAACTCACCAAAGTTTTAACTCAAGAAGATATGCATGAGTACGGAATGAAAACTTTGCCTTTGCACTACGTTAGCATGACCATTTATGATGATAAATTCAAAGGTATCAAAGTGGCATATCCCAAGGAAGATTTAAAAGATACTTTGGGCGAATTGCTGGCCAAAGCCGGCAAAAAACAAATTCGCATAGCCGAAACCGAAAAATATCCGCATGTGACTTTCTTCTTTTCTGGTGGTAAAGAAAAAGAATTTGAAGGCGAAAAACGCATTTTAATTCCCTCGCCCAAGGTGGCCACATACGACTTAAAACCCGAAATGAGTGCCAATGAAGTCACCGAAGCGCTCTTGCCCGAAATCAAAAACGAATCGGCCGATTTGATTGTGCTAAATTATGCTAACGGTGATATGGTCGGACATACCGGTGTTTTTGAAGCAGCAAAAAAAGCTGCGGAAACAGTCGATAAAAACCTCAAAAAAATTGTTACGGAAGCCCTCAAACATGACTATGCGGTTATCATTCTTGCCGACCACGGCAACGCAGAAAATATGATCAATCCTGACGGCTCACCCAATACGGCACATACAACCAATCCCGTTCCGGTCATTTTAATCGACAAAGATTTGAAACCGGAACTCAAAGACGGTATTTTGGCCAATGTTGCTCCTACTATTTTAAAAATTATGGGCATGCCCAAGCCGGAAGAAATGACCGAACCGCTGTTTTAATTAAGAAAATCAGTAAACATCCGAATTTGAATAGCCCTGCCCAGTTTAAATCGGGCAAGGCTAAATTGATAAAAATTAATAAAATTTGACATTAAATGCAAGACGCTACCATCTACTTTTATTTATAATTATTTCTCTATCTTAGATATGCCGACCAAAGTAGCAAAAGCTCCCATAAATACGATGGTTAATAATACATAAAGTACATTTGACCAATGAAATTCCACCGGGTAAGGCATATCGGTTTGCGGCACATACAGAAAAGGATAAAAATGTTGTATCCCTACTAAAATCAAACCAAAAATCAAACCGGCCAAACCACTTAACACGGTCATACCCAAACCCTGTATCATAAAAATTTTCTTTATCTCGGAACGGTCCAAACCTAAAACTCGCAAGGTATGAATATCGTCTTTTTTATCGATGATAATCATAATAATAGTCCCGACAATATTAAACAAGGCCAAAAGCAAAATCAACGCAAAGATGAAATAAACCATCAGATTTTCGGTATTAAGCATTTTGTAGAGCAATTTGTTGAGTTGCCGCCGGTTACGAATAGTTAATGTTTTACCGAATTTTTGTTTCAAACGTTTTTCCAAACCCGCAATTTGACCGGGAACGACTTTCACTTCGATACTTGATATCTGCTCCGGCCGGTAATTTAATAATTGTTGAGCCGCCGGCAGGGTTGTATAAAGATAAACTTGATCGTGGTCCATAGTGGTTTGAAAAATACCGACCGGCATAAAATATTTGTCGTAAAAAGCTTTGCGTGGATCGGTGATGAAACCTTTACCGGGTTTGGGAACCAACAACTGAATCATCTCCAAATTATTGGAAAGCATAAATGATAAATCATTTGCCAGAGAAACACCCATCAACATTTCAATTGTTCCGGGTGTGGGTAAATGACCGGCTATCAAAGTAGAATCCAAATTGATAACCTTATAGTAGTTGCTGTCAACACCTTTGATTTTAGCTATTTTTTGTTTATCATTATAATTTATAAAGACTTTCTCTTCAACAACTCTTGCAAAACTTGAAACGGTTTTATCGTGTCTTAAAAAGTCATATAAATCTTTAGACGGTACAAAACTTTTGCCGGTTTTCGGAGTGATTTTGATATCGGGGTCTGTCATTTTAATCAAACTGATATTAAAGGTGCGGATACCCGAAAATCCTGACAACACAATAATAAAAGCCGCCGAAACCATCAAAACGCCGAAAGAGGCGATTTTGACAATAATATTAATAGCATTATTACCACTTTTTGAAAATAAATATCTTTGAGAAATGTAACGGATATAATTCAAAACGATAAAAACTTTAATCTATCGGGCTACGTCCTTTATTGAGCGCTTCGTCTATTTTTTCAATATAATCCAACGAATCATCTCTAAAAAATAACAAATCGGGCATTTTACGCAATTGATGACGAACCCGTTGTGCCACTTCGTGTTTAATCAGTTTGGCATTATTTTTCAGCGCATTTAGTAATTCTCCGGCTTTTTCCGATGGGAAAATGCTGATATAAACTTTGGCCAAATTCAAGTCCGGGGTAACATAAACCTTCGTTACGGTAATAATCAAATTTTTTATTCCGGCTTTACGAACTTCACCTTGTAAAATGTCAGCTAAATCCATTTGGATAATCTTAGCAATTCGTTTTTGTCTTTTTGTTTCCATATGGCAAAGATACAGGTTTGAGTGAAAAGTTAAAAGGTATATTTCGATAATCTCAATAACCCGGGTTAAAAGTTAAACATAATTATTATTCGATTTGATTAAAATACAGAATGCAAATAATACCCGGAAAAATTATTACAATCCCAATTTTACTATTAAAAAAAAACTGATTTTTATCAAATTTTTTATGTTTTTATCCTTAAAACAACATTATTTACATTAATTTTTAAGTATTCTATTTAAAAAAATATAAAAAAAAACAAAAAAAAGACATTGAATAGATTTTTTATTTTGCGATTCAACACACTGATAATAAACTTTTTATAGTTAAAAAAAAGTTTTTATAAATCACATAATACATTTTTTATTATTTTATTCCGGGGAGGGACGGGACTACTTTTGTGTCAGAATTTAAAAACAAGAACAATGACTAAAAATTTTGTAAACCAAGTTAACAGATTATTAAAAATCAGTAAAAGAATTTTATTGGTAGAACATGACCCCGTAAAACGAGGTGGTTTGGAAAGATTCTTAAAACAAGAAAAACACGAAGTCGATGTCGCCAAAGACGGTATGACGGCTTCGGAAAAAATCAAAGCCGGTACATACGATTTGTTTATCATAGACAAAAATTTGCCCTACAATGATGCTATGACATTATATAATAGTATCAAAAACAAAAATTTGAATACGCCGGTTATTTTCATTTCAAACGAAAAAGAAGCCGATGATATTTATGTCATAGAATTTGAAAACTTCGAGAATGATTTTGAAAATGTTTTGAAACGAATAATCGAACAAACGCTGCGGACTAATGTTCAAAACGAAGCAACGAAACCTGAAATTTACCGCATTGGGAATTTCACGTTAGATCCCCGATTGAGATTGTTACGATACAATGACGGCACACCGGTAAAATTAACGCCGAAAGAAAGCAAACTTTTAAAATTGTTGATAGCTTACAACAATAAATTGGTTGATAAAAAAACCTTGCAAAAAAAGGTTTGGTATAATGATGAGAATATTAGTTTCGGTAGTATGAACGTTTATATCAGTCGCTTACGAAAATTATTACAAAAAGACAAAAACATCAATATCACGAATGTTTATAAAACTGGATTCATGCTTACGGATTGATTGGTTTGCAAAATTTTATATCATAAAATAAACACGCAAACAAATCACACAAACAAACATATATAATTACAAGCACATTTTCACACAAACAAACAATTTCACAAACACACACAAACACAAGCAAACATAAAGTCAAGTTGTAGTCAATCTTGCTTGTTAAAAGCCCGGTAAAGCGTTTCGGTTTGCCGGGTTTGTTTTTTATGAGAGCCAAAAAGTACGGCATTCAAATAAACATTAAATATTAAGAAATATGTTTAAATTAGCCGTAAAATTTATTTCATAATGGCTTTAAACTCCTGTTTTCGCCATTTTTATTTCGTAAAAATTAAATGCCTGATAATAAGCGTGTTATGGATTTGTATTGTAACTTTTGGGTATCCTGCATATTTATATTAGAGAAAATTTGAAAAATTTATTGCCAATCTTATATCACAGACATTTTTAAAAAGATGGAAAATGCGGTTATTACCCCCTGCCATACGAAGGTTTTCTGTAAATTTCAAGTTTTTCGGACGTTAAAAACAATCTGCTGTTTGAGCAAAATGAAAGTTTCTTATGAAAGTTAAAATATTCTATCAAATGAAAAAAAAAGATTAAAAACAATAGGCTTTTGCGAGTTCAGATTGTTTAGGGAGAAAACGTAGAAATTAGGAAAAGTTTCGTAAGGCTAGCGTTTTTTGTTACTTTTTTGGGCAATGCAAAAAAGTAATGATAAATAACTAATTAATATTGGGTACCCAGTGGCAAAAACAGGAAATATGTTTAAATTAGCCGTAAAATTTATTTCATAATGGCTTTAAACTATATTTGGATCGGTTTTTTTCTAATTGCTTTTGTCGTCGGATTAATAAAACTTGTTTTTCTGGGTGATTTGGAAATTTTTTCGACCATGATGAAAGCCCTTTTCGACAGGGCCAAACTAGGTTTTGAACTATCATTGGGTTTAACAGGGATTTTGGCTTTGTGGATGGGTATCATGAAAATTGGCGAAAAAGGAGGAATGGTCAAAATTTTAGCACGTTTGGTTAGCCCTTTGTTTGGCCGTTTATTTCCTGAAGTCCCAAAAGACCATCCGGCCATAGGTTCCATGATGATGAATTTTTCGGCTAATATGTTGGGACTGGACAATGCCGCCACACCCCTGGGTTTAAAAGCCATGAAAGATTTGCAAGAACTCAATCCCAAAAAAGATACGGCCAGCAATGCCCAAATCATGTTTTTGGTCTTAAACACTTCGGGTTTGACACTGATTCCGGTAAGTATTTTGGCTCTACGGGCAATGAAAGGTTCGGTTAACCCTACCGATGTTTTTTTGCCGATTTTGATAGCGACATTTATTTCAAGTTTGGTAGGATTGATTTATACGGCCATCGTGCAAAAAATCAATTTATTTGACAAAGTTGTAATGGCATATTTGCTGGGCACAACCGTTTTGATTGGTGGAATGGCGGCTTATGTATATTATTTGAAGGATCCTGAAAAAATCAGTGTGTTTACCAATTTGTTGAGCAATATCATTTTATTCGGTATCATTATCCTGTTTATCTCGGTGGCATTATTTAAGAAAATCAATATTTATGACACATTTATCGAAGGAGCAAAAGACGGGTTCCAAGTAGCGGTAACCATTATTCCGTATCTGGTAGCCATGTTGGCGGCAATCGGGGTATTTACGGCTTCTGGTGCAATGGATTATGTATTGGATGCATTCCGGTTTTTGTTTGCTCATATAGGTGTAGATACCCGTTTTGTTGACGGATTACCGACGGCATTTATGAAACCTTTAACAGGGGGTGGCGCTAGAGCCGCTATGGTCGAAAGTTGGGTGGACCACGGTGTCGATAGTTTTGTAGGACACTTGACATCCGTATTGCAAGGCAGCACGGAAACCACTTTCTATGTGTTGGCCGTATATTTCGGCTCTGTCGGTATTAAGAAAACCCGCTATGCCGCCACTGCCGGTATTATTGCCGATATTGCCGGTATCATTGCCGCTATTTTGGTTACATATTTGTTTTTCGGACATTTGAGTTAGTTAAATATCTATAATTTCAGTATCAATCCTGTCCTAAATAAATTTTAAGACAAATCAAAAGTATTGATTTTATTGAGATTACCAATAAAAAAAACCGCTAAAAATCAAAAAGAACCCCCTGAATAGGTAAATTCGGTGGTTTTTTCTTTTTGATAAAAGGTTCATCCAGCCATTTTTGAAGGTTAATTTTTACAAATAGGTTTATTCTTAAAAAAGCCTCCAAATTAGATAAATACCACTTATGCTTTGCTATGGCTTTGAGATATTTTAGTATAAGAATGGTGATTAAAGCTGTCCATATTTGAATCATCACAGCATTGGGGCTTGTGCCTATAAAAGACTTTATATGTAAGAGTTGCTTAATTTCTCTGAAAAAGATTTCTATTTGCCAGCGACTTTTGTATAATTCGCTAATGGTATTGCATGACCATCTGAAATTATTGGTTATCAACTCTATTACCTGCTTAAATCCTGCCTGCTGTCCTAAATGTTTTGATAAGTTGTAATAGTAATCTCTAAACAACTCATACGTCCTATGTTTATTCTGATAACCTAAATTTGATTTGGTTGGCGGGTGAACATTCCCAAGATGATTTAGGTTGCCTGTTGCAGATCGTAAACCATTACTTATATCTCGAAGGGATTGACTTTTTTCCAAAATGACAAAAAAGCATGGATATTAAATATGACCAACTATCAAATCCTTTGTGATGTTTGTCTGTGCTGTGCTCTTTTACAAGTTTAATAAAAATTGAACGGTCAAGTCTTTAGATAATTTGAGCAAATAATGTTATCTTTGTCATAAGAGAATGGTGTTTTTTTGTTTTATAACTCAAAGTTAATTGAGATTTTTAAATACCATTCTCTTTTTATATTATTTTTTCAAACGTTTAGGACGGGATTAATTTTAGACTATTTGGACAATGGCTTTATCTTGAGATTTCAAGATTTAAATAAAAAACATACTTCAAAACTTTATTTTAATTCCTGGGTAGAAATGTATTTGGATAGTGTAAGTCGCCTGTCATGATAGAATGATAGTTTGAAGCGTTAAATGTCAAAAAATGAACAAAAACAATTGTATTATAATAAAATAATAAATACGTATAAAAATAGGTTACCCCTACGGTGTTTTATTTAGAATTTTTGATATACTCCTACGGAGCTGAAATTAATTATTAAAATGTAAAAACCGGTCACCATAATGACTATTGGTTATAACTTTTGATTATTATGATGGCGTATTTTGTTTTATATTTGTAACAAAAAGATGACTCAAAAAACACTTTTTTGGCTTCTCATTCCCTTATTGGTTTCCTGTGAAATTCATTTCCAAACCGAAAGCCCTAATGAAAAACCGGAAGCGGTAAACAAGATAGGTCAAACCTTAGACCGTTGGCATCAAGCGGCGGCAGATGCAGATTTTAACACATATTTTGATTTGCTGTCTGATGATGCCGTTTTTGTAGGAACGGATGCATCGGAAGTTTGGGATAAAACGAGTTTTATGAAATTTGCCAAACCTTTTTTCGATAAAGGTAAAGCTTGGAATTTTAAGAAAATCAAACGGCATATTCACTTGTCTGATACACAAAATCTGGCTTGGTTTGATGAAACGCTCGATACTTGGATGGGGGTCTGTCGCGGGTCGGGGGTGTTACAAAAGACTGATACTGTTTGGCGTATCAAACATTATGTATTATCTTTAACCATTCCGAATGATAAAATGAAAGAGGTAATGTCTGTTATTCGGAATAAGTAAAAAAAAACACTATGAGAAAAATCAAAAATGTCGGTTTCTTTTTAGTCTTATTCTCAATTTTCCCCGTTCGACCGCAGTTCCCAAGTGACTACACACCTTATCAAAGTATTCCAGTGTCCACAGTACCTTTACTACCAGCTTATGGCGAAAGTGTAGTCGATAATTCAGTCCCTGACCCCATACAAATTACCCGTATTACGGAAGTTTATAATTATATAGATAGTAACGGAAACCCGCAAGTTTGGTATCCTACGCATGAATATGCCAAAACGCAAGTATGGAATGCCGACCAAACTTTATATAAAATCCGTTCGTGGAAAGTTTACGATGCTACAACTTATCAAGAAGTGCAAGATATCTGGGTATCGTCACTATATCCTGCTTACTGGTCTAATGTCAATCCGGATATAATTTGGAGTTTTAAAGAAAACGGGGATATCAAGAAACATTTTATCTCGACCAATACTACACAATTAGTAGGGACTGTTACCAATTCTTCCGGCAATAGTTACGAGTATGTAAAATTGGGTCCCGGAGAAGGTAACATGGACAAAAATGATCATTATGTGGCACTGGTCGGCAAAGACGGTTCGGATATGGATGTCATTATTTATGATTTGCAAAATGCTCAAACCGTTTTTATAAAAAAATTTACAGGTTGCTGGCAAAACGGAGGTAGTAATTTTCCTCATTTTGTTGATTGGGTTTCAGTGTCTCAATCGGGCAATTATGTTGTTATTATGTGGGATCATAATACAACTTCACAGGCTAATCCTTACGTTGAAAACGGACAATCTCACTACGGTGTGGAAGTGTATGACAGACAAAATATGCAATATTTGCGCCGCTTGATTCACTATGGCAATCACGGTGATTTGGGCTATGCCACTGATGGAGACGAAGTTTTGGTGCAATTTTACGGAACGCAACAAAACGGTTTATACATGTATAAACTCAATGGGAGTGGTACGATTACTATTATTCAAAACCCTGATTTTGGTGTTGACGGTCATGTCTCTTGTCGTAATCTCAACAGACCAGGTTGGGCATATATTACACATGCCGATGCAGCACAATCGGGACAAATGTTAGCGGTAAAATTGGATGATTCCGGGACGGTTGAATATTTTGGTCATCATTATAGCAGTAATACCGATTATGAACAATCGCCTATGGCAACGGTTTCACCCAATGGTGATAAGATTTGTTTTAAGTCCGATTTCGGAACAGGCCCCAATACCAATCCATCTGTTGTATATAGCTTTTTTGCTAATTTATTACCTGCTTCATTTGTTGAAGACCGTCATTCAAACCAAATACGTCTGTATCCGAATCCTGCCAAAAATTTTATCCGTATTCAATCAAAAGAAAATATCAAAAATGTCGGTATTTATAACATAACGGGACAAAAAATAAAAGAACAAAATATGATAAATTCAAAAAATGTGCTGATTGATATTCAAAATTTTGCTAATGGAATTTATCTTTTAAAACTAAAACCCGATAAAGGACCCGGGATAAAAAGGATTGTGATAAAAAATTAAGTAATGATATTGATAAAAGATTCAATATAGTTCAATTGATAGAACTGTTTTTGTATCGCGTCGGTATAACACTATGTTTACGGGATGAATATTATTTGGTATCCGCATTAGCCATGCTAAAAAAATATAATAATACTCTGTCTATAAATAATTCATAGACAAAAGATTTTTTTTCTTTATATTTGTCTAAAAACCACTATGAAAGAGTCTATTTTGATTATCGGGGCGGGGCCATCCGGTTTGGCAGCCTTAAAAGCCCTCTTGGAAGCGGGTTTTAAAAATATCAAAGCTGTAGATCGTAATGCCGCTGTCGGTGGCCTTTGGTTGGGTAAGAAAGGCAATCCTTTGTCACCCGTTTATGATTCTCTTAATATCATAACGTCTAAAAAATTATCCAGTTTTTCAGATTTTCCCATGCCGGACGAATGGCAAGAATACATTCCGAATTACAGGGTATTGCAATATCATCAAAGTTATGCGGATCAATTTAATTTACATCCGTATATTCAGTTAAATACGGAAGTAAAAAACGTAAACCGGACAGGAAAAAAATCTTTTGAGGTAACTTATACCGGTGGTAATAAAGAAATTTTTAATTATGTCATAGTTGCCAACGGGCATCATTTTGCTCCCAATGTTATCAAATTACCCGGTAATTTTGAAGGCGAATTGCTTCACGCACAAGATTATATCAATCCACTTAAATGGAAAGATAAAAACGTCTTGATAATTGGAGCCGGAAACAGTGGTGCCGATATTGCTGCAGACACATGCAAATATGCAGTTAAAACACATGTCAGTTTGCGTCGTGGATATTATATTATTCCCAAATTTTCCTTTTTTGGCAAACCTTCCGATATGATTTATCAAAAAATGTTGGCTTGGCAACCGCCTTTTTTCAAGAAAATATTTTCAAAATTTATCATTAGATTTTTTGTCGGTAAAGAAACTGATGCCGGTATGCTCAAACCGGACCATGATATTTTTCAAACCCATCCTTTGGTCAATTCCGAATTAATGTATTTTCTCAAACATAACCGGATTTTTATCAAGCCGTCTATACGGAAAATAGAAGGTAAAACCGTTTATTTTTCAGATGGTTCTTCACAAGATTACGATGTTATTGTCATGGCAACCGGTTACAAAATATCGTTCCCGTTTTTTGAACAAGAATTCATTGATACGTTTTATAAAGAAGATGGAATTTATCTTTATCAACTTGTTTTTCATCCCGGTTTTGAGGATATATTTTTTGTGGGATTAGTGCAACCGGACGGTAATATTTGGATTCTATCCGAATTGCAATCCCGGTTAATAGCCAAAAAATTAAAAGGCAATTTTAAGTTGCCAAAAAATTTAAAACAACAAATTGAACGGGAAGTCCGTCAGAGAAATCAAACATTTTTGTCCACCAAACGGCATCTTATCGAAGTGAATATTTATAAGTATCAAAAAATGCTAAAAAAACTTTTGAAACATTGAACAAGACTTCAAAAATAGTGTTTTTGACCGGTTGCGGTAGCGGTATCGGGAAACATTTGGCTCAAAGTTTTTATAAGCGCGGGTATAAGGTTATAGCAACCGATATTGATGTCCAAAAGTTGGATTACACTTCCCATTGGGATAAGGACAGAAAATTAATTGCCAAATTGGACGTGACCCAAATTTCGGACTGGAAAAACGCCATTGATTTGCTAAAAAACAAATGGAACGATTTGGATATTATGATTAATAATGCCGGCATCCTTGTTACTGATTATTTTTACGACATAAAAAACATAAAAGATATTGATAATCAAATAGACATAAATCTTAAAGGTACTATTTACGGCACACATTTTATTTTGCCTTTTTTGCTGAAAAAACAAGACGGTATCATTATAAACATATCTTCGTTAGCCGGTGTAGCCCCCATTCCGGGTATGAGTATTTATAGTGCTTCTAAATATGGTGTCCGGGGTTTCACATTAGCTATTGCACCGGAATTGGCCGGTAAAGGTATTAAAGTATATAATATTTCGCCCGATGCGGTAAATACGCCGTTAGTTGACGGCGTTAAGCACAAAAAAGCGAGTAATTTGTTGTTTTCCGGTGTTCTGTTAAGTCCACAAGATATTGAAAAGGTGGTGTTTAAATTATTGAAAAAACCGGCTCGTAGAGAAATTTTGTTGCCTTGGTGGCGTGCCGTATTAGCCCGGTTCGGTAATTGTTTTCCTTACATCTCTTCTGCTATGGCCGGTTGGTTAGATAAATACGGTAATAAAAAAAGAAAGAAATATCAAAATCAAACAAATTAATTCCTTATTGTTTCAAATTAGATTTGAAAAATTGGAATTTATAATAGGTAGGCATTCATCAAAAATTAAAGTATTAATAAAAACCAGTCAACCTTATTCAGGGATTTACAACTTTCAACTTAGATTACTGAACTCGTCGAAATATCAACTCTAATATCCTCATTCCTCAATTTCAAAACCCGTTCATTTCGATATCTCCCGTTCCCCTGACAGTTGTTGAGAGGAGGAGGGCGGGATACTCAATGACCTGGTCTTTACTCTTCATTTCCTCACTTACTCAATATCAATAATGAATATATGGTTTATAAAAGAAACAATCATCAACAAGAGAAATATTATATTCTATGAGTTGAAAAAAAAAATTCATTTCAAAAATATCCCGTTACTTTTTATTAAATTTGTTTCATAAAAAAATAAAAACTTAAATTATGGCAACAGGATTTTTTAAAACGGATAAAGTTACTAACGAACCGGTTTTATCATATGCCCCCGGCACGCCGGAAAGGGAAGAAGTTTTGAAGGTTTACAAGGACCTTTGGAACCAACAAATAGAAGTGCCGTTATATATAAACGGGCAAAGGGTTTACACGGGAAAAACCAAAGAAATAACGCCGCCACATGACCATCAACATGTTATCGGGGTTTATCACAAAGCCACAAAAGACGATGTTCAAAAAGCCATTGAAACGGCATTGGCTGCCCGTGAAAAATGGGCAAATATGGATTGGCAAGACCGTGTTTCCATTTTTTTAAAAGCAGCTGATTTAATCAGTGGGCCTTATCGAGCCAAGATGAATGCCGCGACGATGTTGGGACAATCCAAAACCATTTTCCAAGCAGAAATTGATGCCGTAGCGGAATTGGCGGATTTTTGGCGGTTTAATGCCAAATATCTGCAAAAAATTTATGCCGAACAACCGGAATCCGCACCCGGCATTTGGAACCGGATGGAATATCGCCCTTTGGAAGGTTTTGTGTATGCCGTGACGCCGTTTAATTTTACTTCGATAGCCGGTAATTTACCGACTTCTCCTGCAATGGCAGGAAATGTGGTCGTGTGGAAACCTTCTTCTACGCAAATGTATTCGGCTAAAATGATAATCGATATTTTGGAGGAAGCCGGATTACCGGCCGGTGTTATCAATATGGTAGCCGGTAGTGCAACAATGATTACCGGAGAAGTATTAAACAGTCCCGATTTTGCAGGTATTCATTTTACCGGTTCTACCGATGTATTCCAATATTTGTGGAAAAAAATAGGCGAAAATATTGCCAATTACAAAACATATCCGCGTATAGTAGGGGAGACCGGCGGTAAAGATTTTGTTTGGATGTACAGGGATGCCGATCCCAAAGCCGTGGCTACCGCTTTGACTCGAGGGGCTTTTGAATATCAAGGACAAAAATGTTCGGCGGCTTCACGGGCTTATATCCCCGAAAGTCAATGGCAAGCCGTCTTTGACGAACTTAAAAAACAAACGGACAGTATCAAGATGGGAAACCCGGTTGATATGTCCAATTTTATGACGGCGGTTATCAGCAAAAGTGCTTTTAACAAAATTACCGGTTATATCGATGATGCCAAAAAAGACAAGGATGTTGAAATCGTTATTGGTGGCGGTTATGACGACAGTAAAGGTTATTTTATAGAGCCGACAGTGATTTTGACCAAAGACCCGCACTATGTGACTATGGAAGAAGAATTGTTCGGACCGGTTTTGACCGTTTATGTTTATAAAGATGACGAGTGGCGTGACAGTTTGGAATTGGTTGACAAAACATCGCCTTACGGTTTGACGGGTGCTATCTTTGCCAAAGACCGTTATGTGATAGCCGAAGCGAGCAAAAAGCTGGAAAATGCCGCCGGTAATTTCTATATCAATGACAAACCGACCGGAGCTGTGGTCAATCAACAACCTTTTGGCGGCGCCCGTGGTTCGGGAACAAACGATAAAGCCGGTAGTATGTGGAATTTAATCCGCTGGATGTCCGTGAGGTCTATCAAAGAAAATTTCAATCCGCCGACGGATTACCGGTATCCTTTTATGGGGTAGATAGCTTAGTTGAAAGTTCAATGTTACACTTCGACAAGCTCAGTGACCTAAGTTGAATGTTCGTAATGTAGCAAATCAACCAAAAGAAAATAAAAAATGACCGGCGAGAAATCAAGATTTCTCGCCGATTGTTTATTAAAGTTTTAAAGCAGAATTAATAAGAATATGTTTGGTATGATGCATCAATTTACTTTACTAAGCGACATTTATATTAATTGAAAATTGATATTTCTGTAAGATAAGTAATCGATTAAATGATAATAGAAAATTTTTCTGACATCAAACATAAAACTCATTCCCCAATCCTGAAAATCTTAGCTTTTAAACTCAAATAATTTTGTCCGTCTAAGTTCAGGTACAGAATTTTAAAATAGACTTTGGCTTTGGTTTGAACACTTTGACGCTGTCCTCTACGGTAAAGAAAATAGTAGAGGCGGTAAGTTGCCAATATCTCGTCATTTTCTTGGCTTTCAAAGTTTTGAAATGACAACGAATGTAATTTAAGACTATCGGGAGACTGAATAGCCGATTGTTGCAAAAATGTTTTGGCATTTTCCGGTTTGAGCCACAATTTTTGCGCATTTTGAGCCGTAAAATTCAGAAAGTCTTCCCGAGCTTGGGTTTGTTTGGTCAAATTGATCATGTCAAAAAACCGGGTGATGGTTTGTTTGGCCAATTCGTCAAAATTTTCTTGTGAGAGGCTGTCTTGAACTTGATTAGCATTCTGTTTTACAGGTAGAATTTGCTTGTCAAAATGTTGTTTAACGCTTTGATTTATAGCTGGTTTTTGAGTAACTTTTATCCCGTCTTTATTGCCGCCACAAGAAAAGCTCAATAATAATAATATGTATGTAAATTTTTTCATCAATCTTTTTTTATTCGAAATCGTAATTTGATAATTTTTGAATTTCGGTAAACAATTTCCAAAATTTCCATATTTCTTAACCAACCTGTTGGAATGCAAAGTTGATCAATAAATTCTTGTTTGTCAAATAGTTCAATACCTTCTTTTTGCGGTAATTGTTGAAAAATCATAGCGCTATCGGCAATAAACTTTTGCAAACGCTTGCGACGTTTTTGCCAGTCATTAGTATCCGATTGTGAGTAATGTTGTAAGAGTAAGGCAATCAAATCGGGATGTAAGTCTATGGTTTCGGTATAATCGCTATACGGAATTTTACGTTTAATTAACTTATCAACATAGTATGGTGATGTAATCCTTAGTTGGACTTCGTCCAAGCCGGTGCTAAACACTACACAATGATTATTTAGAGTTAAATTTTTTTCCGATTCGTCCGGTAAAATCAAACTGACGTGAATTTGCTCATCTGTTTCACTAGTCAGACTGTTTAAGCAAAACCGTACCTGTTTTTTGGCTGGTCGCATCAGGTAAAACCCAGACGCTAAAACAATCAAACTCAAAAACAAACTTTTAATTAAAAAACGATTCTTTTTAGGATTTTGTTTTACAGAAGCTTTTAGATTTTTCTGTTTAAAATCCGCCCAATTTTGATAACCGGCATAAGCTGACAGCAAGTTTAATATATCAATGCGTGGTAGTTTATCCGGTGTGTTTTTAAAATATGTATAAAACCATTTTTCACTGACCCGCCCTTTGACTTTTTGTAACAAATCTTCTTGAAACCGGGCGATATCATCTCCTTTCCAATGCTTATAATCCTTAGAAGAAGCCGGATTTTCTTTTAAAAAACGCCGTGCTACCGCATCTTTAAGCCGGTCAAATAATATGAGTGCAGATTCTTTCAAATTTTAATCTATTGATAATCAATATTTTGAATTATTACAACGAATTTACAAAGCATTTACAAGCTATATACAAAAATCATTCCGTCAGTGGCAATAGGTTTGCTTAACATTAGTTGAAAGAGAAAAGTGGCAAAGTGGAAAGTGCGAAGGTAAATAACAAATGTACTTGGCACTTTCCACTAGGCACTAGAAAAAAACTTTCAACTTTTAACTCAGGTTACTGAGCCTGTCGAAGTACAACTTTCAACTCAAATAAACAAATAACCATAAAAATTAAATATTATGAAACCGAAAAAGAACAAAAAAGCAGATTTAAACAATTACACGAGTACTTTTATGCTGATTGGCTTAACGGTCAGTTTATTTGTTGCCTTGTTGGCTATTAATGTGAAAACGGCTGTGCCTGAAATTGATTTAGAGACCGTTGATTTGGCAAAAGCGGATATTGATGAGACGAAAGTCGTCATAGTTGAAGATATAAAACCTAAAGTGCCAAAACCTAAACCACGGATTTTAAGGGAATTAAAAATTGAAAAAGACGATTCAAAAAAAGCGGAAGATGAATTATTACCTACAGAACCTGACGACGACAAACCTGTTGACATTGATTCCATTGAAACAGTGATTGTTGATGACACTGACGTTGACGTAATTTGGACACTTGTAGAACGTGTGCCGACTTTTCCCGGCTGTAAAGGGAATAACGAACAGCTAAAAAAATGTTTAAGTGAAAAAATAAGTCGTTTTATTAGCAGGCATTTCAATACAGGCATTGCCGAAGATTTGGGTTTATCAGGTGAGCGGGTAAGAATTATGACCATGTTTACCATTGATAAAAACGGGGACATTGTCAATATCAAAACGCGTTCAAAATACAAAGATTTGGAAAACGAAGCCCGGAGAGTGATACAAAAATTACCCAAAATGCAACCCGGCAAGCAACGTGACAGACCGGTTAATGTTACCTATTCTTTACCGATTGTGTTTAATGTCCAATAAACTTATGCTTTTTTCAAACATCAAAAAACCGGTGGCAATATGGTAAAACTTTACGGAAAATACAGCCGGAATTAAAAAACGGTTTTAAATATTTGAACTTTTTAGATATCTATTTAATCGTTGTCGCCGGTTTTAATGATGTTTATCAGTGATTCCATTTGCGATTCATCTATTTTTTTGATATGTTTGGTTGCTTTGACTATACTGTTAATATTGACATCATTACCTTTGAGCATACCTATTAAGAAGTTATAATCTTTATCTTTTCCAAGGAAAACGACTTCATCTATACTGTCCGGTTCTCCTTGATACGAAAAGACGATTTCATAGCCTTTATTATTGATTTTTGTCAAAGTTTTATAGTGTTTACTTTTGATAATTTTAGCGGCTCTTTCAAATTCGGCTTGTTTTTTGTTATGATCGAAATTGTTTTTATAGACCAAGACATTCATTTTTTTGATGGAATGAATATCTTTAAGTGTACCGGGGTCTAACTTGATTTCGTCAAAACTAACAATACTGGCCGGGATATTGATAACGAAGAAATCGGGACTTTCGGTAGCTTGAACAAAATAATCTTCCATCGGGTCAGTTTTACAAGCCGACATGAAAAGTAATAATAAACTCAAAACCAATATGTTACTTATTTTTTTAAACATTGCCGGATATTTTTAAAGCGATTAATTATTCTGTTTTTCTTCTACTTCTTTGAGATATTTATTGTCGATAATTTTGACTTTTTTGTTCAATTTGGATAGTTTTTTCAAATCGATATTGCCGGTAACCAGCATAATAACACTTTGTGGTTTTTGCGGATCTTTAGATTTGAGAATCATAATCAGTTCTTTGGCCATATGCGGTTTGTCACCTTTGACAATATAAAATTTGACATTGTTATCTTGATCGTTGATACGCATGAGTTCTACCATTTTTTTCTTTTTTGCATATTGATTGGCATCATTGATCATTTGTGCTTGTACTTGTGCGTCTTCGGTTGAAAATACTTTGAGTCCGGTCAAGCCGCTGAGTACATTAATTTCTTCTTTGGCTTCGGCACTTTCGGGCTCTATTTCTTTGAGTAGTTTGAACATTTCATCGGTAACTATTACCGAAGATACTTGATCGTAGTCTTCATATTTGTCAAATAAACTTTGTGCAAAGTTTGTAAAGTTTATAAGCAGACTGAAAAGGAATATTAAATTTTTCATTTTTTTGTCGTTTTAAGGTTAAACACTTTTTGAGTTGTTTGTCCGAACAAGCTGAGAGTGCCTGTTTTGTCCAGTCCTTCCGAAACATTACGGGTAAATTTTTTGAGTTCTTTTCCGGCTTCTTTTTGTTTTTCCGGATTCGGATTGGATATTTGAATATGTGTTGCCGTGCCGTTTAAGTCAAATCCTTGATGATGATTTTGTTGCAAGAGCCATACCAGTCCCAATCCTATAAACAAAGCTACAGAGGCAGCCATGTAAAATCTGCGACTTATACCGGCTTTCGGTAAAGTGAAACGTTGCGGATTACGGATTTGCCGTTCCCGGTTGAAATAACCGAATAGCGCTTTATACGGTTCGTGTGCCGGTGCTACATCCTCCGAAGCGAAATAATCTCTCAGCAAAGCTTCTTCTTCCAAGCCGGTTAGTCCTTCAAAATATTTGTTTAAGAGTTTGTCAATGTTTTTGTAATCCGTATTCATATTGTTTGATTAAAGCGTTTTTTAAAGTTTTTCTGGCACGTGATAATGCGGTTCTAACGGCATTTTCATTCATGTCCAAGATTTCGGCAATTTCTTTAAATTCATAACCTTCAATATCCCGTAGTTGCACAATTAAACGTTGTTTTTCAGGTAATTTCATCATCAGTTGTTCTACAATACCGATAGCTTCATGTGTTTCAAATTGTTTTTCCGATGATGGTGCTTTCATCATAAATGAAATACTATCCAACCGGCTTTCTTTGGCTTGTTTCGATTTGATTCTGTCCAGGCAATAGTTTCGGACGGTTCGCAAAAAATATGCATCGGTATTACTGATACGGTTAAATTGTTCTCTTTTAACCCAGAGTTTGGTGAAAACTTCCTGTACGGCATCAGCCGCTTCATCAGTGGAAATCAACATCATTTTAGCCAAACGAAACATCTTGTCTTCCAGACGTTTAACTGTATTTACAAATTCAAGTTGAGTCATTTTAACGGTTCGTTACACTGATTTAACGATAAAGATACGAAATTGTTACAAAAGAGATAGTTAAAAGTGAAAAGTTGAATGTTGAAAGTTATTTGGTTATATTATCTCTATGACTTGATTTGCCCTGAAATAGGTTGATTCAAAAAGTCAACAAAAATCAGGATGAGGTATAATTAGTTTATTTTGTAAAAAAAAAAGAGACACACAAACTATGTATCTCTTTTTCTGTTTAATAAAATTTATCGAATATTAGCGAGACGTTTTGCCAAAACGTATCTACCTGCATTCACATATCAAATCTATGTTTTGGTGCGTCTATCAGTTATAACATTTAACATTATGAACATTATAAACTTTTAGCACGAGACGCACGGTCGTGCGTCTCTACCCACCAAAATCATCAAAACGAATATTTTCAGGTGGTACGCCGAGATTTTCGAGCATGTTGACTACCGCTTTGTTCATCATCGGCGGGCCGCAGAAATAATATTCTATATCTTCCGGGGTTTCGTGTTTACTCAGATAGTTATCGTAGAGTGCTTGATGCACAAATCCGATGAAACCATCGCCGGGACAATCCAGACATTCTTTGACTTGCCAGTCATCTTCGGGACGCGGCTCGGATAAGACCAGATAAAATTTGAAGTTAGGAAATTCTTTTTCCAAATCTCTGAAATGATCTACATAGAACAGTTCACGTTTGGAGCGTCCGCCATACCAATAAGATACTTTTCTGTCGGTTTTAAGCGTTTTAAACAAGTGATACAAGTGTGAACGCATCGGGGCCATACCGGCTCCCCCACCGATATAGACCATTTCGGCATCGGAATCTTCATTGATAAAGAATTCGCCGTAAGGACCGGATATTTTGACAACATCACCGGGTTTGCGTGAGAATATATAAGATGAAGCAATACCGGGATTGACGTTCATCCACGTATTTTTTTCACGATCCCACGGGGGTGTGGCAATACGGACGTTTAACATAATACGGCGTCCTTCGGCAGGATAACTGGCCATGGAATAAGCCCGTGTCACTTCTTCGTCGTTTTTCATGACAAGCGGCCATAAGTTGAACTTATCCCAATCTTCCCTGAATTTGTCCGGTTCACCGGGATGTTCCACAGGATGTGCCGTGATGTCTATATCTTTGTAGGCAACCGTTACCGGTGGCACATCTATTTGGATATAACCGCCGGGTTTGTAATTGATATCTTCGGGCACTTCAACCACAAATTCTTTGATAAATGAAGCCACATTGTAATTGGAAACCACTTTGGCATCCCATTTTTTAACACCGAATACTTCTTCCGGCACAACGATTTCCAAATCTTCTTTAACCTTGACTTGACAGCCCAATCGCCAGCCTTCTTCTTTTTGTTTAAGGGTAAAATGCGGTTCTTCGGTCGGGAGCATGTTGCCACCGCCTTTTAAAACCTTGACTTTACATTGCAGACAAGTACCGCCACCGCCACAAGCTGATGGTAAAAAGATTTTTTCATTAGACAAGGTACTCAATAACGAACCACCCGCTTCCACTTCCAATTCTTTTTCACCGTTGACCAATATTTTAACTTTGCCCCCGGGCAGTAATTTGGCTTTTGCCCACAAAAGTAAAATGACCAATATCAAGACAACCGCCAAAAATACCAATACACTGGCTATGATTACTTTCATTGTATTCTGATCCATTTTCTACAAACTTTGAATTAAATTTTGATTCCCATAAAGGCCATAAAGGCAATAGCCATCAGACCGGTAATAATAAAAGTGATACCCAAACCGCGCAACGGTGCCGGCACATTGGAATAGGTAATTTTTTCACGAATAGCCGCCAATAAAATAATGGCTAACATCCAACCGATACCGGAACCTAATCCGTACACCAAGGCTTCTGATACTTGTGTAAATTCTTTTTGTTGCATAAACAAAGACCCACCGAGAATGGCACAGTTGACAGCAATCAGCGGTAAGAAAATTCCTAAGGAAGCATACAGTGCCGGTGCAAAACGTTCGACAAACATTTCAACCAGTTGCACCATAGCTGCAATCACCGCTATAAACATGATAAAACTCAAAAAACTCAAATCGACATCGGCAAATGACGGATCCAACCATTTCAAAGCACCGGGTTGTAGTAAATATTTGTCAATCAAAAAGTTAACCGGAACGGTAATCGTTAAAACGAATACCACTGCGGCACCCAGACCGACGGATGTTTTTACCTTTTTGGAAACGGCCAAATATGAACACATACCCAAGAAAAAGGCAAAAACCATATTTTCAATAAAGATACTTCTTATAAATATATTCCATAATTCCATAATACTTCCTTTTTTATTCTTTTTCAGTTAATTGCGGGTACAAACTGCGTTGTACCCAGATGACAATACCAAGGGTTATCAATGCCATTGCCGGTAACAACATCATCGCATTGTTAACATATCCCAAATCGTAGAATGATTGCGGTATAATTTGATAGTCAAACAAAGTGCCGGAGCCAAACAGCTCGCGGAAAAAGGCAACGATAATCAATATCAAACCGTAACCGGCTCCGTTACCAATACCGTCTAAAAACGAATCAAGCGGTTTGTTACCCAAAGCAAAAGCTTCGAGACGTCCCATAACGATACAGTTGGTAATAATCAAGCCGACGAATACCGATAATTGTTTGGAAACATCGTAAGCGAAAGCTTTTAAGATTTGATCTACCAGGATTACTAATGTTGCTACTACCAACAATTGCACGATAATACGAATCCGGTTCGGGATATAATTTCGTATCAATGAAACAATCAAGTTACTAAATGCAACGACAACCATAACGGACAATGCCATAACGATGGCCGGCATCAGTTTGACGGTAATAGCCAAAGCCGAACAAATCCCCAAAACCTGAACGGTTATCGGGTTGTTTTCGTTTAAAGGATCTTTTATCAGATCTTGCCATTTATGTTTTTTAGCCATAATATTTTAATTTTTTTGTTGTCTTATTTTTTTAAAGAATGGTAAATAATGTTGCAAACGTTCTTGTATCATATCCGTAACACCGTTACCGGTCAAAGTTGCTCCCGAAATAGCATCGACTTCGTGGTCTTCTTTGTCTTTGTTTTCAGGGTCTTTATTGCCTTTTAACAGGGTAATCCCTTTGAACGAGCCGTCTTTGTCAAAGATTTTTTCACCCACAAACTGCTTTTCAAACCATTTTTTAGTGATTTCGGCTCCCAAACCGGGCGTTTCACCTTTATGGCCGAATTTTACCCCTTTAACCGTGTTGGCATCTTCTTCCAAGGCGATATAGCCCCAGATATCGTCCCACAAACCTTTACCGTACAACGGTATTACATAGTATTTTTTTCCATCTACATCACCGATAAAAATAGGAAAACGTTGTTCATTTTCCGGTTTTTTTATCTCGGTTTTCATGTTGATATCAAAAGCTTTGACACTCTTGTCCACACTACCGTCCGCCTTAAGGGCATATTGTTTGTTAAAATATTTATTGAAATAAGTTTCAATAAGTTTATAATTGAGCGCTTTGTCTTCGGCAATGGCTTTTTGGGTTAGAGCTTCATCGTCCAGACCGATAGTGTACATAATATCGGTCATTTTTTCTTGTCTTTTATTTCGTTCTTGTGCCGGTTTCAGTATCATTACCGCCAATGCCAGTAAAACGGCAGATACGGTTACCACAACGGCTGCAAATAAAATCGTGTAAATGTTACTGTTTCTATCCATAATAATAATGTATTAAGCCGTTTGTTTTTCCAATCTTTTCATTCTTTTCTTGATATTGGCTTGCACCACGTAGTAGTCAATAGTAGGCGCAATGACGTTCATCAACAGAATGGCCAACATCACGCCTTCGGGATAAGCCGGATTAAATACTCTTACCAGTATGGCAAATACCCCGATTAAGAAGCCGTAAATCCATTTACCTTTGCGGGTTTGGGCTGCCGTTACCGGGTCGGTAGCCATAAAGACAATTCCGAATGCCAAACCGCCGACCAGTAGATGTTGCCACCAAGGCAATTGCATTAAGGTATTAGCGCCCCAAAGGTTGAAGATAAATGCCATCAATGCGGCACCGGCAAAACCGGACAACATGATACGCCAGCTACCGACTTTGGTCAGTAATAGCAAAGCGGCTCCAATTAGAATCATCAATACCGATGTTTCTCCGACACTACCCGGAATGGTTCCGAAAAACATGTCTTTCCAGGTATAAGCAATCTGTTGTCCTTGTCCCAATGCCCCTAAAATAGTTTCGCCCGAATAAGCATCGGCATGTTCGGGTTTGGGAATCCACACTTCGTTTCCGGACATAAAACTGGGATAGGCAAAAAACGCAAATGCTCTGGCAACCAATGCCGGATTGACAATGTTCATACCCGTGCCTCCGAAAACTTCTTTGCCGATAATCACCGCAAAAGCAACAGAAACCGCCAAAATCCACAAAGGAATGGTAACCGGCATAATCAATGGTATCAATAATCCTGTAACCAAATAACCTTCGTTGACATCGTGACCACGCAGGATGGCAAAATAAAATTCGATACCTAATCCCACGACATATGAGACGATAATCATCGGTAAAACTTTCCAAAATCCATAGACAAAAGCATCCCAATTGGTAAACTCAGTGCCGGCTTGTTGAAAATATTGATAGCCGACATTCCACATGCCGAAAATTGTAGCGGGGATCAGGGCCAATACCACTGTGAACATCACTCGTTTCAAATCGACAGCATCGCGGATATGAGCCCCCCTTTTGGTTGTTTCTCCCGGCGTAAACATAAATGTATAAAGCGCCATATAAGCGGGATAGTATTTCTCATACTTCCCACCTTCGAGAAACAAATGTTCGTATTTATTAAAAAACTTTTCTAAAACTTTCATTTAAATATATATTTACGTTTTTATGTTTGTTTTTATTTAAGTCTAACATTCAACATTATAAACCTTTAACTTTTAACTTTTAACTTTTAACTATAATAATGTCACCCCTTCGGGGTTTTTATGGTAATTTTTACTGTTATCATCTACTAACAGGACTCCCCTAACGAGGCTTAATGGTTGTTTTTTCATTATATGTATTTCTACTAACGGGTCGCTCCTAACGGAGCTTGATAAAATCTAAAATCGTTAATCGGTTGCCCGTCCTGATTTTTGTTATCTTTTCGAGTCAACCTATTTCATGACAAGTCATAGTATCGAAGTGACCATTCCTCACTCCTCATTCCTCACTCCTCATTTCCTCAATTTACAAGACGAAAATACGGTATGAACTAATAAACTCTCATCAAAAAAAGTAATATTCTATGAACCGCAACTTTTAACTTTCAACTTTTAACTTTCAACTATACTTAACCCATTTCAACTTGCATAATGTCCAGGCCTTTTCTGATGAGTTCTTGTGTGTCTATTTTAGATGAGCTGATATAGTCCAACAAAGCAAAATCTTCGGGAGCGACTTCCAAGATACCTAATTGTTCCATTTTTTCTACATCGCCTGTCAAAGCGGCTTTGAGCAAATGAACCGGATAAATATCTAAGGGCATCACAGATTCGTACTCTTCGTTCATGACAAATGCCCGTTCTTCACCATACAAACTGGCATCCAAATCGAGTTCTTTCGGAGTCAAACCGAAATTGTAAAAACTTTTCCGATTTTTACCAAAGAATGGTAACCAACCCATAAATTTCGGTTTGTTTCCCAAAGGAATAACCGTAATTTCGTTATCGTAAAAATTGAGAAATTTGTCTTTGGTAATATCAGCACCGGTTAAGACATTTCCACTGATGATACGGGAATCACCATCTTTTAGTTTGTCTTTTAAGAAACTTGACAAACCGGCCCCGGGTTTTATATTGTAATACATAGGCTCTTTAACTTGCGAACCGGCAAGGGCTACAGTCCGGAAGGGATTGTAATGTCCGGTTTCAAAAAATTCACCGATGAGGGCCACATCAGCCGGATTAATCGTCCAAATACGATCACCTTTACTGATAGGTTCAAATTTTTCAATACTGACACTTACATTACCAACCGGATGCGGCCCAAAAGCTTTAATGATTTCAACATCCGGAAGTTTATAAAAGTCCGTTGCCGTTTCACCGTTAACGATGACATAGACTTTGCCTTCTGTTAATTTTTTGACGGTTTTGAGGCCGTTTTCAAAGGTTTTCATTTTATTTTTCAGAGCAAAGGCGTAATCCACTCCCAAAGGGGCCGAATCGAAAGTGGAAATAAATATGGCTTTCGGTCGGTCATCGGGATGGGCAATAATGTCGTAAGGGCGTTGCTTGATAGTGGCAAACAGACCGCTTTCCAGAAGTAAATTCAAAATTTGTTCTCTCGACAAAATTTCGGGTTTGGCAGTATTAAATTGTTTAAAAGTATCCGTATCGTCTGCTTTGATAACAATTTTTAATATTTTTCGTTTATGACCGCGAATGATATCTTCAATCACACCGCTTACCGGAGCGGTAAATTTTATCCTGTCAATATATTTATGATAAAATAACGGGTCGCCGGCATGCACATGTTCTCCCTGTTTGACGGTTAAACGCGGATTAATACCATAAAATTCAACCGGTTTGACAACATATTTTTCAGAACGGGGCGCATCGGCAATTTTAAAAGCCGGTTTGCCTTTCAAATTAATGTTCAAACCTCTTGATATTTTGATTTGTTTAGACATAATGATTGAATGTTTTCTCTATTTTCTTGAATAACACGCAAATTTATAAAAATATGGTTTACTAAAACTGATATTTCTCTTTTTATTTTTTTATTTTTGCACGGACGATGCAATGCATCGTCTAGTTAAAAGTTCATAAAGTTTGTAAAGTTATAAAGTTCGTAACGAGTTATAAGTAATAAGTTGAATAGTTGAAAATAGTAAATAAGATTTTTCTCCCTACTTTCGTAGGGTTGTAATGATAGCGGTTGTCATTCCGACAGAGCGAGGAGGTACGAGGAGCGACAGCCTGTCCCATATCCGAAGGGAGCGGGAAGGAATCTCAACATTAAAGAAAATAGATTTCTCCTCACTCCTTCGTCATTCGTTCGAAATGACAGAACCTGACAACCGGTAATGCAGAATCAAAGATCGCTGAGTACCACGACGAAGGAGTGGTGTACCAAAGCGCCGACAATCAAATAACCAAACAACCAAAAATTTAAAATTAGATTTTAGAAATTAGAATTATCACCGGACACCGAACATCGGACATCGGACATCCGACAATCAAATAACCGATTAACCATATCACCAAATAAACAAACATGCTAAACATCCCAATTTACAAATTCAAAGCCTTTGCCTTTAACGACACAATCGACACCTTGATAGATACCTGTCATCATTACGGATTCAGTCATTTGTCTGTGGTTGAAAAAGGAATTTATCGCGGTATGGTGCGTTGTGACGATTTAATGGCAATTAAAAACAAACGGGATACTTTACAGACACATAAGCATTTGCTGGAAAAAGAATATTTGTCCGACCGGATGAATTGGACAGAGACATTATCCGTTTTGATGCGAAACGAAGCCAATGTTATGGGCGTATTGGATTTGTCGGGAAAATATATCGGTATCCGTTTGTTGGATGATATTTTGGATTTGTTGACTGAAAAAACTTTCGTAAACAATCGTGGTTATTTATTGGTTGTCAGTAAATTAACAACCGATTTCAGTATCAGTGAAGTGGCACAAATCATCGAATCCGACGGGGGAAAAATTTTAGGAATTTTGGTCAATGAAACCGGAGAGAATACCGAAGTGGAAATAAAAATCGATACGGATGATATCAATGAAATCATCCAAAGTTTTCGCCGGTACGATTACCGCATTATCAGCCAGATGGAAGAAGATATGCACTTGCAAGAGCTCAAAGAACATTCTGATTTTTTGAGGCGGTATTTGGAGATGGGGAGTTAGTAGCAAGTAGAAACAAAAAAATGTTTTTTCATTTTAAAATTAAAAAAGATAATTAGCTTTGTTTTCATAATTGTAAAAAAAAATGCTGTCAAATTTTTGGTAGCCGTTTTTATTTTTTTAATCCAAGGTGTTTTGATACCATAATGCCGGAAATAACAAAAACAACAAAAGCGGTTGTATCATAAAACGCCGTGTGTAAAACAAAAACAGATATTGTCCTGATTGATAATTTTGAAGCGCTATATACATTAAACTTATACCAATGATAAAAGTCGCTGTGTAAATCAAAAATAAAAATTTTAACAATCCTGTTTGTTTAAAATACAGATAAATGATAGCGATACTCAACACTGCATTGAGCCAATATCTAACACTGTCTATCAAAAGTGTTTTTATAATAGAAGTGTCGGGTAAATCATTATTTAAGTAATCATGTTGAAAAAAGGCAATTAAGCCATCGTCAAAAAAATGTTTTTCAAAAAAGCGTATGGCAATCAACAGAATAAGGGCAATACTGGCTATAATATGTTTCTGATAACTCTTACTCATGATATTTGAGAACAAAATAGAGCCATAAAATGATAACGAAACCGTAAATCATTGCCGGAAATATGATGCGGTGTGCCACGTCTTGATATTGTGGAAAAGCATACAGGATATAACCCAGAAAGACAATTCGTAATAAATTGAATATAAAAATCAATATACTGCCCATAAGGGCGAAAGTCAATGTTTTTTTTAGATTTTTACCGAAACTCAGTACAAAAGCCATAAACATGATAATCACACTTATTGACGTGCAACCTTCTACTATCCGTGCGACATATTGCCCTTTGACAATTAATTTTAAACCGGGTTCGGTTTTAATTGGAACACTTTGCACGTTTATGCCGAGGATATTGTAAATACCGGAAACCAATTTTCCAACCCAAATCGTAATGATGTCAGTTTGATTTTGAAAAAAAGACAAATAAAAATTATAAACCGTTACTAAAACAACATAAATCAACACAAACTTGCCGATAAATTTCAGAGTGGGGTAGTATGTTTTGAGGGTGGACATGTGATTTGCCTTGCAACGGTTATTGATACAAAGTTAAGCAATTTGTTTTATTTGTTTTTTTTTTTGGGTTCCGGAGGATATTTTGAGGATACTATTTTGAATAAAAATGCATAAAAAATGTAACAAATTTTTTATAACTTTGACAAAAACTAACGTGATGAAACATTTTTTTGTCATTTTTTTATTTTTTATTTTGTCAAATATCCAATCCCAACAAAAATTTACCGTCAGCGGTACGGTTACCGATGCCAAAACCGGTGAAACTTTGATGGGAGTGAATATTTTTGTCAAATCCAATCCGCAAAAAGGGGTGGTCTCCAATTATTACGGATATTATGCATTGAATTTGCCAGCTGGCACTTATGCATTGGTTTTCAGTTATTTAGGGTATAAAGATGAAGAAATCACCATTAATTTGCAAGAAGATATCAAACGTGATATAAAGCTGACACCGGTTCCCGAAACTTTGGGAGAAGTAGTTGTTACCGGCAAAAAAACGAAAATCCGCAATGTACGTTCCACGGTTCTCGGGACACATGACTTACAAATTAAAAGAATAGAAAATTTGCCTGTTTTATTGGGTGAGAAGGATATATTGAAAATCATCCAGTTGTTACCCGGGGTCAAACCGGCGGGTGAAGGACAATCCGGTTTTTATGTACGGGGTGGAAATATTGACGAGAATTTGATTTTACTGGATGAAGCGCCGGTTTACAACGCATCGCATTTGTTGGGATTTTTCTCGGTTTTTAATGCCGATGTTATCCGTGATGTCAAATTGTACAAAGGACATATCCCGGCACGGTACGGCAGCCGGTTGTCATCGGTATTGGAGATGCGGATGAAGGAAGGGAATAATCAAAAACTGCACGGCCAAGGCGGTATCGGCTTGATATCGTCGCACTTTGCTTTGGAGGCCCCTATCGTTAAAGACAAATCGTCTTTTTTGATATCCGGACGCCGGACTTATGTGGATTTGTTGTTCAAAGCCATTACCAACGACCAAGATATCAACAATATGGGATTGTATTTTTACGATTTGAATCTCAAAACCAATTGGCGTTTCAACGCTAATAACCGTGTGTTTCTGTCGGGTTATTTCGGACGGGATGTGTTCGGGGTTAAAGAAGAGGAAAGTAAATTCGGTTTTTCGTGGGGTAATGCCACTACAACACTTCGTTTCAACCATATTTTTAACAGTCGTTTGTTTTCCAATACTTCATTGATTTTCAGTGATTATAATTATCTTATCAAATTGGAATCCAGAGATTTTACAGAGTTTTTCTTTTCTTTGGGCGCCGGTATTCAAGATCTGACTTTAAAAAATGATTTTAATTATTACTTAAACGATAGACATAAGATTAACTTCGGGCTTGATATCACGCATCATACTTTGAGACCCAGTACTTTTAGGTCCAGCGAATTTAATGAAGTGCTTGACCGGTTAAATTTAATAAACCGCTATGCTTTTGAAAATGCTTTGTATCTTTCGGACGAATACAGTATTTCCAATAAACTGAAAGTTTATTACGGCCTCCGATACACGAATTTTATTCATCTGGGTGGTGGCAATTTTACCAAATACGATGCCCAAGGTAACGAGGAATTTACCAAGCATTATGACCGCTGGAAAGCGGTTAAAACTTTTCACGGTTTGGCCCCACGTATCAGTATCAGTTATGCTTTTGACGAGGAGCAATCTGTCAAAACGGCTTTTGCCAAAACCTATCAATTTTTACATCTGATGAGTAATTCTTCATCGGCCAATCCGACGGATGTCTGGATGCCCAGCGGTTTGAATATTCCGGCTCAAACTTCTTATCAGGCTTCTGCTGGATATTTTAGAAATTTAAAAGATGGAAAACTGGAATTTTCAGCCGAAATCTATTATAAAACCATGCATAATGTCGTGGATTACAAGACGGGTACCCAAATTACACTCAATCCCGAAGTGGAAAAAGATTTGCTTTACGGTCAAGGTAAAGCTTACGGATTGGAATTATTGTTCCGAAAAAAACAAGGTAGGTTAAACGGTTGGTTATCATATACTTTATCCCGTTCCCTCAAACAATTTGACGGTATCAATAACGGGAAATGGTTCTCCGCCAGGCAAGATCGCATTCACGACATTTCGTTGGTCATGAATTACAGATTATTTCCACAAGTCGATTTGGGACTCGTTTGGGTCTATTATACCGGCAATGCCGTGACATTTCCTGCCGGATTTTATCAAATAAACGGACACGAATACCCATATTTCACGGAACGAAACGGTGGTAGAATGCCCGATTATCATCGTTTGGATCTTTCAGTAACTCTGCACAACAAACCGGGTAAAAAATTCCGTTCAAGTTGGAATTTTGCCCTTTACAATGCTTACGGCCGTCTCAATCCGTATATTATTTATTTCCGTGAAGATTGGGAACATCAAAGCCGGAATTTAAAAGCCCGTCAAATTACATTGTTCAGATGGGTACCGTCTATAACTTATAATTTTAAATTTTAAGCCAATGAAAAAAATCAGTTTTATATTGCTTGTACTTTTATTGTCAGTTGCTTGCGAAAAAGATGCCGATATCGAGATACAAGAAATGGATCCTGTCCCCGTTATCGAAGGAAAATTTTCAAATTTTGCCCCGGATTCTTTCTTTAAAATAACAATGAGTAAAGGTTTTGAAAGAGATACTTATGGATACCGGCCGGTTATCGATGCCCAATTAACCGTTACCGACAGTCAAGGACATATCATAAATTTTGTTCCCGGTAATGATAGTATTTACAGAACAACTTCCAACGGTATCCCCGGAGAAACTTATACGTTGAAATTAATCAAAGGAAACCAACAATTGACAGCAAGCTCCACAATGCCTTCTTTGGTTCAAATTACCGATTTTGAATTTGTTACAGAAACAGACAACGACGGGAATACCGAATACAAGTTGAAATTATATTTTGACGACCCACAAAGCCGGACGGATTATTATATGGTGCAAATTTTTTATCATGATTACACCGGTTTTTATCAATTGGATTCCGACATTTATTTTAATGATTACACTTATGATAAATCGGAACATTCATTGAGTTTATCAAATGTTTATGATAGCGGCCCGGGGGATTATAAAGTCAAATTGTTTCATCTCAACAAAACTTATGTCGATTATTTGAACACTTTGGACCGGTTGGGTAATATGGGTTACGGCGACAGTCCTTTTCAAATTTTTGTTCCGGGTAATCCCGAAACCAATGTGCAAGGAGGTATCGGGTATTTTGCAACTGTAGCTTTCGATAGTTTGATTAAGCATATTAATTGACCGGACTTTTCTTTAATGATATTTGCCAAATAAATTATTATTATGCTTGAAATTTTAGCGGTTTGGTTGTTTAGTTTGACTATTATCATAGCGCTCGGACGTATTGTGCATTTTTTTCTTTTTAAGAAAGATGCCGGTATGCAAAATTTCTTGCTTTTTAACGGGCTGTTTGCATATATGTTGTTGATTTGGTTGATATTGTATTTTTATGGTTTTTCTTTGATATTTCAAATTTTTTTCTTTGTCTTTTCAATTATTTTTTTGATATACCGTCCGGAATTTGTAAGAACCATTTGGCATGTTTTTAAAAAATTTTCACTTTCGGATAAAATATTACTTTTCATCATATTAATTGTAGTTTTGATGTTGAGTGCCGCTTTTTCGAGTTTACCAGACAACGAAAGTTATTATATCCAGACTGTTAAATGGGCAAACGAACAAGGTTTTATTAAAGGTTTGATGAATATTCATCCGTTTTTAGGACAATTTTCCGGCTGGCATATCTTACAAGCCGGCTGTAATCTTCATTATAAATCTTTAACTTTTAACGATTTAAACGGTTTGTTTCTCTTGATTTTTGTTTTTTATTGGTTGCAAACAGTTCGTAAATACGGATTAAAACAAACTTATTGGTTTGTAATTTTTCCGGTGGTATCGGTGCTGACAGTTTTTTTTATTGATAGCCCTTCACCCGATTTGTCAGTTGCTTTGTTGTCATTAATCGTCTTCGATTTATTTATTATAAACTTTAAACATTTCAATATCAATCTGTTTATTGAGATGTTTTTATTAGCGAGCTTCAGTTTCCTTATAAAACCGACGGCTGTCATAAATGTTATTCCGGTTTTGATTTTATGGTGGCGATACCGCCGGATTCTCAACGTTTATTCCATGAAAATGTTGATTCTCGGTCTGATATTGTTGAGTTTGTGGTTTAGTAAAAATTATATTGTCACCGGTTATATTTTTTATCCCTTTGATTTGTTGGGTGATTTAGTTAAACCGGTTTGGCAATACCCGCGGGAATTAATGCAATATATATCACAACTCGGACAACGAGAAAACATGGCTTTATCTTTAAGCGGTCATTTGATAACCGGATTTTGGCAGTGGCTACGGCAACCCGGCATCCATCAAATTATCAATCCGTTGATAGTCATATTGCTTGTTTTATATCCGGTGATTTTAGTGCTCAAAAAACAAAAATTAAAAATTTCAAATCCATATTGGCTTCTGTATTTAACAGGATCGATTTATTTTATGATTATTTTGTTTATCAGTCCCAATTTCCGTTTTTATCTTTCGTTTTTGCTTTTTTTGGCAATGAGTATCAAAGCATTCTCAGGCTCACAACTCAATTTTAAATACTTCAATACCTTTGGTTGGATTTTATTTATTTTTGCCGGTATTTTTTTATCCCTGCGTCAGCATTTCGGTTTAAAAAATATTATTACACCCCGGCCGGTTTCAAGTTTGAATGTTCCCTTTAAGACGGAGAGTGTCGGTAATCTTGAATATCATTATCCGGATGATAGCCGGTTGTTTTGGCAGACGGGTGATGCGCCTTTACCGGCAGTTCATAAACGACAGATTGCGTTTTTTTGGCAAAATTTTAATATAGTGCCACAACAAAGTCCGGATAAAAAATATTATTACAGTAAACCGGTGAGGAATCCGAAAAAAAAACATTTCTAACGCCTTGTCACTTTTTACATTGGTCTGAAAATCAAAGTCTCATATCACTTTTTTCTTTCGGATAAATGGCTTTGACATCGTAAATCAAAGCATTATCATTGGTATATTTTTCCAGATCGAGATTTTTAAATTCATTATGAGCGACCACTGCTATGACGGCATCGTATTTTTTATCGGTATTTTCGATGTTTGAAATCAAATCCAATCCGTATTCTTCTTTTACTTCTTCCGGTGATGCCCAAGGGTCAAATACATCGATATTCATTTGATAATCTTGCAGTTCCCTGACAACATCAATAGCTCTGGAATTGCGGATGTCAGGGCAATTTTCCTTGAATGTGATACCTAAAACCAAAACATTGGCATTTTTGATTTCCAAATTTTTTTTCAACATCATTTTAATCGTTTCTTGGGCTACGAATTGTCCCATACTGTCGTTTAAACGGCGTCCGGCTAAAATGATTTCCGGATTGTAATCATATTCTTTGGCTTTGTGAGCCAGATAATAAGGGTCTATTCCGATACAATGTCCGCCAACCAATCCGGGGCGGAACGGTAAAAAATTCCATTTGGTACCGGCCGCTTCCAAAACTTCTATCGTGTCTATTTCCAACAAACGGAAAATTTTGGACAATTCATTGACGAACGCAATATTGATATCCCGTTGCGCATTTTCAATTACCTTGGCCGCTTCTGCTACTTTGATGGACGAAGCTTTATGCGTACCCGCAGTGATAATACTTTTGTAAAGTTGGTCGATTTCTTCTGCAATTTCAGGTGTGGATCCCGAAGTAACCTTTAAAATTTTTGTTACCGTATGTTCTTTGTCTCCCGGATTGATACGTTCGGGGGAATAACCGGCATAAAAATCCGTGTTATACTTTAATCCGGACTCTTTTTCCAAAATCGGGACGCATTCTTCTTCGGTAGCGCCCGGAAATACCGTTGATTCGTAAATGACGATATCGCCTTTTTTCAACACTTTTCCAACACTTTCACTGGCTTTGTAAAGAGGGGTCAAATCCGGAATTTTATGTTTGTCGATAGGTGTGGGAACCGTGACAATATAAATTTGAGCATCAACTATATCTTGCAAGTTATCTGTCAGAGATAACCCCTTTTTGTCAAAATCATTTACCAAAACGCTTTTTAATTGTTCTTCGGACACTTCCAGTGTGTCATCGATACCTTTTTTAAGTTCAGATACCCGTTTCGAATTGATATCAAATCCCACAACTTTATATTTTGTAGCAAAAGCTGCTGCCAATGGCAATCCGACATACCCCAAGCCGATAACGGCAATTTTTTTGTCGTACATAGAAATAAATTTTAGGTCAATAGATAAATTGCTTAATTTTGGACAACAAAGATAAGATTTATTAACAAATGAAAAAAATTGGCAAAGAAAATATTTTCAGGATCGTTATGTGGCTATTGTTTTTAGTAGGCGGTGCTGTTTTGAGCATACATTATGACAAAATTTATTTTTACGATTGGTTCAACAGCACAAAATTTCATGTTGCTACAATGATTCCCGGTTACATTTTGTTAAAAACAATTATCAAAGTCAGTCGCAATACCGGACGATATTTGGCCAAACACGGTAGGGAAGGTGATTTGCCGCCTTTGGAAGTAAATAAGTTGGTAACAACGGGCATTTACGGTTGCATGCGTCATCCGATGCATTTCGGATTGATATTTTTTCCGTTAGCTTTTGCTTTGTTAGTCGGTAGCCCGGTTTTTATCATGATTTTGGCCCCTTTGGAAATGCTTTTAATGTTGCTGATGATTAAATTTTACGAAGAACCTCAGGCCCGGAAAAAATTCGGACCGGCCTATGATGAATATAAAAAACAAGTCCCCTTTTTCAGTATCAAATGTATTAAACGGTTATTAATATCAGGTGATGCGTAGAATGAAACGACGTGCGGATAAGGGATAAAATCTTCATTTCCTTCATACTCATAATGTATTTCTTTTTTTCGTATTTTAGCTTTTTATAAAATAAAATTGATAAATTATGAAGAAAAAAGCTTACTTACTTATTTTTTTATTACCATTATACTTGTTATTTTCTTATTCGAGTGGGGCACCTAGCGGTGTGACGGGGTCTCCGGGTGACAGTAATCACACTTGTACCGGTTGTCATTCATACAGTGGCAGCGGTTATTCCCCCGTATTTAATGTGTCCGGTATTCCGGCAAGCGGTTACCAACCCGGACAAACTTACCAATTGACTTTGAGTGTTTCCAATGTCACTACCTCCCATATGGGATTTGAAGCTTGTGTTGAAAACGCTTCGAATCAGAAACAAGGGACATTTAATAATTCTGATGTAACTACACAAGCCATTCAAGGTAATACCTATATTACACATACATCTTTAGGTAACATGCAAACTCAATGGACTTTTGATTGGACGGCGCCGTCCGGCTCGCAAGGTGATTTGACGTTGTATTTTGCAGTTAATATGGCTAATGGAGATGGTTCGACTTTCGGTGATTATATTCAAACCGGTTCGGTCAGTATCCCGGAAGATACCAATTCTTTAAAGGAAATACATGCCAATCAAATAGTTATTTATCCTAACCCTGCCAATGATTTTATCAATCTTTCAACCGGTAATTATCAATTTGACAAAGCCGTAATTCAAGATGTTTTAGGAAAAATTTATCCCGTTCAATTACAAAATAATCGGATAGATATTTCCTTTTTGCCTGTTGGGACTTATATTTTAAAGCTTCAAAATCAGCAATTTAAGTCTGAAAAACAATTTATCAAAAAATAAAACGGATTTACCGGAATATTTTTTATCTTTGCAGGCACTTTAAAATTAAAATAAATATTATGAACCATTATGAAACTGTTTTCATTTTAACTCCCGTTTTATCTGATGATCAGGTAAAGGAAGCAGTCAAAAAATTTGAAGATTTTTTAACTTCCAAAGGCGGCGAGATAGTATGGAAAGAAGATTGGGGGCTTAAAAAATTGGCTTACCCTATCCAGCACAAGAAAACCGGGTTTTATCATTTGATTGAGTTCAAGTTGAAGCCGGAAGACGTTAAAGATTTGGATTTGTCGTTTAGACGAGACGAACGTGTTATGCGTCATTTAATTGTCAAATTGGACAAATATGGCGTTGAATGGGCAGAAAAAAGAAGAGAAAAAATTAAAGAATCTAAAAAATAAGGCATATGTCAGGTTTAGAGCAAAGTTCAGGAAAACAATCCGAAATCAGATATTTAACCCAATTGGATATTGAGGTTAAGCCGAATAAGAAGAAATATTGCCGTTTTAAAAAATACGGTATCAAATACATTGACTATAAAGACCCCGATTTCTTAATGAAATTTGTTAACGAACAAGGTAAAATTTTGCCGCGTCGTATCACCGGAACTTCTTTAAAATACCAAAGAAGATTAGCTAAAGCTATTAAAAGAGCACGTCATTTGGCCTTGATGCCTTATGTAGGAGATATGTTAAAATAAAAAAGAAGGAACGATGGAAATTATTTTATTAAAAGACGTAGAAAATTTAGGTTTTGCCGATGATATAGTAACGGTAAAAAACGGTTACGGTAGAAATTATTTAATACCGAAAGGCTATGCCGTATTAGCGACCCCTTCTGCCAAAAAAGTTTTAGCCGAAAAATTAAAACAAAGAGCTTTTAAAGAAAAACATATTGTTGAAGAAGCACAAAAAATGGCTGAAAAATTAAAAGCCTTACAAATTAGAATTCCAGCCAAAGTGGGTGCAGGAGATAAGTTGTTCGGGTCTATTAACAATCAAGATTTGGCCGAAGTCTTAGCCAAAGAAGGCTTTGAGATAGAAAAAAAATACATTCAAGTTATTGGCGGTAATGTAAAACGTATTGGAAAATACAATGCCAAAATCCGCTTACACAGAGATGTAATTGTAGATTTGGAATTTGAAGTGACACCTGTCCGTGACGAAAAAGCCATTGCAGAGGCCAAAGCAAAAGCCGCTGCCGAAGCAAAAGAAAAAGAAGCTAAAGCTGCGGCCGCATCAGAAAAAACAGAAGGTGAAACTGCTGCTGAAACAGAAACAGCCGAATAAATAGGGATTTTTTATAAATAACAAGGTCGCCAAAAATTGGCGACCTTGTTTATTTTTATGTGATTTATGGAGGCAGGTTTTCAAAACCTCTATACTTGTCAGGTATTAAAAATTTAAGACTTTGGGTTTACAAAATTTATCCGGGGATTAAAAGTCTTAATCAACAGATTTTACAAATAAACCTTCACCGGTATTTTCTACTTTGGCTAGTTTCTTTTTGGTTAAACCTTTGATAGCTTTATCCCATTTTTTATTGGATAAACCGGCTTGTGATTTGAGTTCGGATAACAAAACCGGTGATTGTTCTTTTAATAATTTCAAAACTGTTTTTTCATCGTCTGTAAGAGCTACTGCTTTTTTCTCCGGTTTCATCTGTGGAAAGAAAATCACTTCTTGAATACTGTCGTTATCAGTTAAAAACATGGTCAATCTATCGATACCAATTCCGATACCCGAAGTGGGTGGCATTCCGTATTCCAATGCCCGTAAAAAATCGTGATCGATATACATGGCTTCATCGTCTCCCTTTTGGGACAAACGCAATTGTTCTTCAAAACGTTCCCGTTGGTCAATAGGATCATTTAATTCGGAATAAGCGTTGGCCAATTCTTTGCCGTTTACAATCAACTCAAAACGTTCGGTTAAACCGGGTTTGTTGCGATGTTCTTTTGTTAAGGGGCTCATCTCTTTGGGATAGTCCGTGATAAAAGTTGGCTGTATGTAATGATGTTCACACTTTTCTCCGAAAATTTCATCTATCAATTTACCTTTACCCATGGTTTCATCCACTTCAATATCCAATTTTTTGGCAATTTCTCTGATATCTTCTTCCGTTTTGTCATACAAATCGTAACCGGTATGCTCTTTTATGGCTTCTAAAATGGGCACGCGCGGATAAGGCGCTTTAAAATCAATGATTTTATCTCCCATTTTAACTTTGGTATCACCGGTCACTTCTTTGGCCACTTTTTCGAGTAATTGCTCGGTTAATTTCATCATCCAATTATAATCTTTGTAAGGCACGTAAAGTTCCATGACGGTAAATTCCGGATTGTGGGTTTTATCCATACCTTCATTTCTGAAATCTTTGGCAAATTCGTAAACCCCGTCAAATCCTCCTACGATTAATCTTTTGAGATACAGTTCGTTAGCAATGCGTAAATATAAAGGAATATCCAATGCATTGTGATGGGTGATAAACGGACGGGCTGCTGCACCGCCGGGAATGGGTTGTAAAATAGGTGTTTCCACTTCCAAATAGCCGCGTTCATTGAGGAAATTGCGGATTGTATTGATGATTTTGGTGCGTTTAATAAAAGTATCTTTAACTTTTTCATTGACAATTAAATCAACATAACGTTGACGATATCGCAGTTCGGGGTCTGAAAAGGCATCGTGTACTTTACCGTCTGCATCTATCTTTACAACGGGCAATGGCCGTAAAGATTTAGTTAATACCGTTAATTCTTTGACATTAATAGAAGGCTCGCCGACTTTGGTTTTAAAGACTTCACCATTAACCCCGATGATATCCCCGATATCGAGTAATTTTTTAAAAACCGTGTTATACATAGTCTTATCTTCGCCCGGACACAATTCATCCCTGTTGACATAAATTTGCATCCTGCCCGTAGCATCTTTCAATTCGGCAAATGAGGCTTTACCCATAATCCGGCGACTCATCATACGTCCCGCAACTTGCACCTCTTTACCTTCATAATCATCAAAACGGTTTAGAATATCTGCGATTTTTGCCGTGACTTTATATTCATCCGCCGGATAAGGATTAATACCAAGTTCTCTCAATTTTTTTAAAGACTCTCTTCTGACGATTTCTTGTTCGGATAACTGCATAAATACACTGATTTTGATTTGAATGCAAAGATACTATATTAAAGTTAAAAGTTGAAACTTGTAAATCCTTGAATAAGGTTGAACGGTTTTTATTAATATTTACATTGATTGTTCCGACAGTCTTTTGTTTTCCGGTAAATCTAAAATTAATAAAACCATATAAGACATATAGGACACAAAAGAATAAAATTTATATAAATTTATGTGCATAAATGGTTTAAAATAATCTCAATACTAATCCGCATTTCCTCAATTTAAAAAGACAATGATATGGTATAAAGAAACAAATAATCATTAAAAAAACTTAATAATCTATGAAATAGAACAAATCCTCCATTCTTCAAATATAAACAGAAAAATAAAAACGGCAGTAAATATCAAATATGATGTGAAGTAAAAAAAAATCCCGTTTGAGAATCTTAAACGGGATTTTTTTATCTAACTAAAACAGAGCTATGAGAATTAAGGTTAACAACAAACTCAAAAACTATTTTTTATAATTAGGATTCTTTTGTTTGCCTTTATTGCCTTGAACCTTGGCATAGTATTTATTGACTCCTTTAGTGCCGCGGTTGGCATTAAGCTGGTTAGCATGATTGTCCAGTGGTGATATTTTCCTTTTCATCTTTTCTTATCCTTTATCGTTATTTTATTACTTTTTTTAAAATCAAAAAAAAATCTCATTTTTCCGGATTTAATGATTTTTCTTTCTTTACACGTACCCTGGCATATTGTTTACTGACCGTTTTGTTTTGACGGTTCAAATTTGTTGTGTTTGTGTGATTCATATTTTTCATAAATGTAATTTTTGGTTAATAAACCTCGGACTTGCGACTCAAAAATAATTGATTAGATATTGCATTTGCAACTTTTGGGGAAAATTTCTGTTTTTTGGATGAAAATTACTATAAATTGAGAGAATAATTTTTATAATGTTGGTATTTCAATATGGTTTTGAAATTTCTTTTTAATCTTTAATACAACGAATTGTAAGGCCAAACAATTTTTTTCCGCTAAAACGGGTAACGCCCGTTTTATCGTAAGCTAAAAAACGTCCGAAAACTTGAGTATTATCCCCGGGTGTTTCTGTGGCGCTCCACCAATAGTTATATGATCCGGACAAAAGAAACAAACCGCTGAAGCCATTTCTTATACCGTTGGGTAAACCTGAGAAGCCGGTTTTGTTTCTCGCATCCGGATAATCAGTATTTCCTACAGCGCCTTCAACACTGGAAAATTGCCAATCGTGATCAGTAGCCAAGGATTTTGCAATTCCATCGTTACCAATAACGCCATTGTAAGCGTAACCGTTTTGAATGAGATAATTTTCCAATTCCGTCCATTCCTCATCGGTAGGTAAATGCCAGCCCTGGGGACAGGCAATTTTTGCTGCTTCCCATTGGTACAAAACACAGGAATTATTATTGTTATCGTAATAACACCATCCCATATAATCGGTGTTGTTAATCCATTGATTGGCATCGGTGATATGTTCCAGATCATTACCTGTATATGCCAAATCTTCAGCCATCCAAACCTGATTTCCAATTTTAATCCATTGGTAAGTTTTATTGTCTCTTGCATCGGTAAAAAAACCGCTTTCTTTGTCAGAGTCGCTGTTGTTATCTTTCTTTTTACAACCTGTAAAGAGAAATAAAAAAGGTATCAGCAACCCGATTAAAATATACTGATTATTTTTCATTTTTTTAATTTTTTTGTTTAAAAAAAAGTTAAGATATACGAAGTAAATTTAATACATTTAAAATAAAAAGTCAAGTTGGTTTAGGGATTTAAAAAAGAACCGGCGTATGATAACACACGCCGGAAAATTTAGGGTAACAAACAAACAAACTTACATTGAAGCTAAACGAAACTTAAATGTAAACTCGATACAAATATCAAGTGAATTTCACTCTAATAAAAATAACGGGGAAAATATGGTTATTATTGGGGAAAATCTTTCAAATTTTAATGATATGTGATTTTTTTAAACGGTATTAATAAATTATCTTACAAACTTTAATGGTTAGTTAAAAAAATATGAGAGATGAATTAATGCAAAAATCTGACTAACTTTGTAAAAATATAATCGGAAAATTTTATAGATTTTTTTATGATGATTGACCGGAATTTTAAAAAATATCAAGCCCGGACGTCCTTACATCCTTTGGGATTAAAAGTATTGCATGCCAAGGGCAGTTATATTTATGATGTAAATGATAAATCATATCTCGATTTTGTAGCCGGTGTTTCGGCCAATGTGATAGGACACAGGCCGGAGGTTGTGGTAGAAGCAGTCAAATCCCAATTGAATAAGTATATGCACGTGATGGTTTATGGCGAATTTATCCAAGAACCCCAAGTAGCATTGTGTCAAAAATTAGCCTCACTTTTACCCGGTGATTTATCGGTTACGTATTTGGTTAATTCCGGAACGGAAGCAACCGAAGGCGCATTAAAATTAGCAAAACTTTATACGGGAAGACCCAATATAATTGCGGCA
The DNA here is from genome assembly GCA_027024205.1 of Flavobacteriales bacterium. GTDB lineage: Bacteria > Bacteroidota > Bacteroidia > Flavobacteriales > Flavobacteriaceae > WGBX01. The sequence continues at coordinate 71,765 of JALVST010000102.1, forward strand.
CATCGTTCTTATCACGGCAACACACAAGGCAGTATGTCGGTTATGGATTATCCCGAACGTAAATATCCTTTTTTACCTTTAATTCCCGGTGTTAATTTTATCGATTTTAATGATTTTGATGCTATTGAAATGATAAATGAACAAACTGCCGCCATAATTTTGGAAACCATTCAAGGGGGAGCCGGATTTATTGAACCGGAAAAAGGGTATTTGAAAGCCGTTAAGGAACGTTGCAACCAAACCGGAACATTATTAATCCTCGATGAAATTCAAACCGGATTTGCCCGCACCGGAAAAATGTTCGGTTTTGAACATTACGACATCATTCCCGACATCGTCATAACCGGAAAAGCGCTTGGTGGCGGTATGCCTATCGGGGCTTTTACTTCCACACCGGAAATTATGAAACATTTGACCAATCCGCCTATGGGACATATAACAACCTTCGGGGGACATCCGGTCATTGCCTCGGCTGCATTGGCGACTATAAACTTTATTGAAGACAATAAATTGGACAAAGAAGCACTTCGCAAAGAACAATTTATCCGTAAACATTTGAAACATCCGAAAATCAAAGAAATACGTGGTCGCGGCTTAATGCTTTCCCTGATAATGGAAACACCGGAACAAGCAAACGATTTGGTGTTGAAAGCCCTCGATAACGGTTTGATTCTGTTTTGGTTACTCTACGAAAAGCGGGCTGTACGTATAACACCGCCGTTGACTGTCTCCGACACAGAATTGCTCAAAGGAATTGAGATTATATTAGATGTTTTAAACCGGGATTAATAAAAGATATGATGAATTAAAATGTTTCATTAATCCTTCGACTAGCTAAAAAAAAATGTAACAATTAACAACCGGACTCGTTAATAACAATATAAAATAAAAATGTATGTCATCCATTTTAAAAGTAACGCATTTAACAAAAAAATTTGGCAAATTAACGGCGGTTGACCGGTTAAGTTTTGAGATTGAAAAGGGGCATGTTTACGGTTTGTTAGGTCCCAACGGTAGTGGTAAATCAACTACTTTGGGCATGATTTTGAATGTCGTTAATAAAACTACCGGCGAATTTAAATGGTTTGAAGGCAAACTTACCGGTGCCGAAGCCCGCAAGCATATCGGTGCCATTATCGAACGGCCGAATTTTTATCCGTATATGACGGCTTGGCAAAATTTGAATTTGGTTTGCAAAATAAAAGAAATAACAACGGATACTATCGATGAAAAATTGGAATTGGTCGGCTTGTACGACAGGAAACACGACAAATTTAAAACTTATTCGTTGGGAATGAAACAACGCTTGGCTATTGCATCGGCATTGTTGAATAATCCGGAAATGTTGATATTGGACGAACCGACTAACGGTTTGGATCCTAAGGGTATCCATGAAATTCGTAAAATTATCAGAGATATTGCTTCGCAAGGGACCACCATAATTTTAGCTTCTCATTTATTGGACGAAGTGGAAAAAGTTTGTGACCAGGTGATAATTTTGCAAAAAGGTAAAAAGATATTTGAAGGAAAAGTGTCTGAAATGAGCGTGCAAACTTTTTGGTATGAATTGCAATCCGTTGAATCTGAAAAAATTAGAAAGCTGTTGTTGAAAAATCCTTCTGTTAAGGAAGTAATGTTGGAAAATGCTATCGTAAAAGTTTTTCCGGCAACCCGGGAACTTTCGGGCAAAGATTTGAACGAATATTTAGCGCAACAAGGTATTTACGTAGAAAGTCTCATCAAGAAACAACCCCGTTTGGAAGATGAATTTTTAAAAATTACGGAAAGAAACGAACATGATTTTTTTTAATCATAAAATACACAAGGTTATGATTAAAATAAATTCATGAGAGTTGCTGAATGTATTATAAATTTTTATTAATTTTTTATAAAATAAAAATTTTAAGCAGATGAAACATTTTATAAAACTCTTAGAAATTGAATATTATAAAATCAGTCTTCACAAATTGAGCCGGATTTTATTTCTGTCTTATTTTGTATTGTTATCCGGTATCGCATTGATTGCCGCTATTAAATTTAATCTCGGAAATGTAGAAATACATTTGGCCGAACAAGGTATTTTTAACTTTCCTTATATCTGGCATTTCAATACGTGGGTAGCCGATTTTTTAACCTTCTTTTTAGCCATTATTGTCGTTTCAATGGTTACCAATGAATATACTTACCGGACGGTTAAGCAAAATTTAATAGACGGTATGACCAAAAAAGAATTTGTCTTGTCCAAATTTTATTTTCTGGTTGTTTTGTCGTTTTTGGCCACTTTTTTTGTGTTTATTATCAGCCTTATCTTAGGTTTGGTATATTCTGATTTTACCAGTTCCGGCATTATATTTCAAGACTTGTATTTTTTACTGGCTTTCTTTTTAAAATTGCTGGGTACATTTTCATTTATCATGTTTTTGGGCTTTTTATTCAAACGGGCAGCCATTGCCCTGGGTTTTTTCTTCGTCTGGATGATAGTTGAAGGGATTACATACGGTATATTGCGCTGGAAAATTTTTGATAAAGAAATCGCCCGGGCAATCACTCAATTTTTTCCTTATACTTCCATAAAAAATTTGCTCCCCGAACCGATTACACGTCTCAATGCCGCTAAAAATATCGGGAAACAAATCGGAGAGCATATCGATAAATTTGAAGGAATACCTGCTCATTATTTTTTCATTGTTTTCATTTGGATTGTGTTTTTTGTATTTTTTTCATATAAATTGCTTCAAAAAAGAGATTTATAAGTTAAAAAAATTTGCAGATAAAAATTAAACTTTTATCTTTGAAGCAAACACAAAGGGTAATGAAAAAACAATTTGTAACAGCAATAATCATTTCATTTATCACTTTCAGCTTAAATGCGCAGTATGAAGCGGCGCATTGGTTTTTTGGAACACATGCCGGTATGGATTTTTCCGGTGGTGCCCCTGTCAGGGAACCCGGCGGGCAAATAGATACCGAAGAAGGTTGTTCGTCCATATCCAACGCCTGTGGTGATTTATTATTTTATACCGATGGTATTACCATTTGGAATGCCAATCATCAAATCATGCAAAACGGGACAGGATTGCATGGAGATGATTCGTCCACGCAATCGGGAATTGTTGTTCCCAAACCCGGAGACAGACATACGTATTATGTTTTTACAGTGGATGATGCCTATGCATCTCCTTCCACGGACGGGATGCAATATTCGGTGGTAGATATGACTTTGAACGGAGGATTAGGGGCAGTTGTAGCGGGACAAAAAAATATTAAATTGGTTCAGCATGCCAGTGAAAAAGTAACGGCTGTTGCAAGTGCAGACGGTAGTGCGGTATGGGTGATTACTTTGGCTCCGCCGACCAATGATAATTCTGCACTTTACCATACTATCGGGACTAATATGAATACTTTTTATGCCTTTAAAATTACAGATACGGGTGTGCAAACCACGGCAACCGTTTCTCAAATGTCCCTCAGTATTATGAACGGCATCGGCTATATGAAAGTATCGCCGGACGGGACCAAATTGGCTATTGCCAATCCTAATGATTATTCCGCTTATTTATTTGATTTTGATAGTTCAACCGGAGCGGTAAGTAATCCGGTTCAGTTACCCCTCAATATGGGCAATAATCAACCTTACGGTTTGGAGTTTTCGCCTGACAGTTCAAAATTATATCTCAGTGATTGGAACAACCGTTTAACCCAATTTGACTTGGCAAATAATAATCAAGCGACTATCATCAGCACCGATACCAATTACCGTGCTGCTTTACAGTTGGGTTTGGACGGAAAAATATACAGGCCTTATACTACCAGTTACGGTTCAACACATAATACCGTTAGTGTTATTGAAAATCCTAATGAGGCCGGAACTGCATGTAATTACAGGCATAGATATATCAACTTGGGGTCAGGAATGTCTGTTCACCAAGGTTTACCACCATTTATTCAATCTTATTTTGTGCAAATTCAAGCACCTAACGTCACGGCGCAGTTCAATAATATATGGGAAGTGAATTCCAATGAAGAGATTGTCAGTGTGGATTGGGATTTCGGTGACGGAACAACAACGACCAGTTATCCCGATAATCCGCCAGATAATACGCATTCTCAGATAATACATTCCTACGCGGCTCCCGGCACTTATACTATCACAGCGACTTTACATTTATTTATGGGTTGTGATGTGACCGTAACACAAGTCTTTATGATTCCTCCCGATATTGATGTTTATGTTTGCAGTACCAACTTATCAGGAATTGAAACTCTGGATTTGCATCAGTTTGATAGTGATGTTATAGCCAGTCAATCGACTTCCGGAAATTATGAAATTCATTATTTCCTTAACGAAACGGATGCTTTTAATAATAGTAATGAAATAACGACGCCTTATACCAATTCTTCAAGCCGGGACAGGTTAACTTATGAAATGATAGATACCACAACCGGCGTGGTAAGTTACGGAACTTTTTTCCTGAACATTAATCCGATGCCTGAGATTTTTAATGTTCCTGATTATGAGGTTTGTGATAATGACAATGACGGTTTTGCGGAATTTGATTTAACCGTTAAAGAAACCGAAATTTTAGGCACCAGAACCAATCCGCCTTATGAAATAAAATATTATCCGACCCAAACCGATGCCCAAGCCGGAACAAATGAAATTACCGATACGGCCAATTATACCAATACAACAGCTTTTAACGATACGGTTTGGTATCAAATTACCGATACCAATACAGGTTGTGCCAATGAAGGCTCATTTAATTTAATAGTTCATCCGTTACCCGAAATTGTTATGGATGATACTTATTTGTTCTGCCTGGGTAGTAATATTCAAATAGATGCCCCTTCTGGATTTGTATCATATCAATGGTCAACCGGTGAAACGACACAAGATATTATTGTGACTACCCCCGGTGATTATACGGTTACGGTTACCGATAATAACGGTTGTACCAATTCCAAAACCGTAACGGTTAACACTTCCGATGCTGCCGTAATTGAAAATGTTGAGATTGTTGATTTTAATGGAAACAACAATCAAATTACAGTCGTGGCTACCGGAATCGGTGATTACGAATATTCTTTGGACGGTATGAATTATCAGGATTCCAATGTATTCTCAGGTTTGTATCCCGGCACTTATACGGTTTATGTTTCGGACAAAAACGGCTGCGGAGTAACGAGTCAAATTGTCGATTTGTTGGGAGCTCCCCGTTTTTTTACGCCTAATGGTGACGGCGCTAATGAATACTGGCATGTTATCAATATCACTAAAAAACCCAGTTCCGTTGTGAGAATTTATGACCGTTATGGTAAGTTGTTGGCAATTTTACCTACTGACAGCCAAGGATGGGATGGTACTTTAAACGGTAAACCTTTACCGTCAACTGATTATTGGTTTGTGGCTGATATCAATGAAGGAAACGGCGAACAACGTCAAAAAACGGGACATTTCGCTTTAAAAAGATAAAAACTTATAAAAACCTAACGATTGTAATCATAAATTCCCCAATTTTGCATTGGGGAATTATTTTTTTTCAAAATGAAAAAATTCAAACTCATATCGGATTTTTCTCCTACCGGTGACCAACCGGAAGCGATTGCACAATTATCAAACGGAATATTGTCCGGTGAAAAATATCAGACATTACTCGGGGTAACAGGGTCCGGAAAAACCTTTACCGTTGCCAATGTCATTGAAAAAGTGCAACGGCCGACATTGATTTTGGCTCATAATAAGACTTTGGCGGCACAACTGTTTCAAGAGTTTAAACAGTTTTTTCCGGAAAATGCCGTTGAATATTTTGTGTCATATTACGATTATTATCAGCCGGAGGCCTACCTGCCCGTTACCGGCACTTATATTGAAAAAGATTTGTCTATCAATGAAGAAATCGAACGTTACCGCCTCAGTACGACTTCTTCTTTGCTCTCGGGCAGGCGTGATGTAATTGTCGTTGCTTCGGTTTCTTGTTTATACGGTATCGGTAATCCGTCCGAATTTAAAAAAAATGTGGTCAAAGTCAATAAAGATATACAAACCACCAGGACAAAATTGTTACACAATTTGGTAACCGCTTTATATAGTCGAAGTGAAATGCCTAAGGCGGGAAGTTTTATAGTAAAGGGAGATACCATAAGCGTTTATCCTTCTTATACCGACAGGTACTATCGTATAAATTTTTGGGGAGATGAAGTGGATGTTATCGAAGTAATACATGCCGAAACGGGTGATATTATTGATACGGTTGAAAGTATTGATATTTATCCGGCCAATTTATTTGTCACTTCTCCTTCGCAGCTTAATGAAGCCATCCAAAATATCCGGCGTGATCTAGGCAAACAAGTTGCTTATTTTAAAGAAATTGGGAAACACTTGGAAGCCAAGCGGCTTAAAGAACGGACGGAATTTGATTTGGAAATGATGTCGGAGTTGGGTTATTGTTCGGGTATTGAAAATTATTCCCGTTACTTGGACGGACGGGCTCCCGGGAGTAGGCCGTTCTGTTTGTTGGATTATTTTCCCGAAGATTATTTAATGGTCATTGATGAGAGTCATGTGACGATTCCACAGGTGCATGCCATGTACGGTGGAGACCGGTCACGTAAGGAGACTTTGGTAGAATACGGTTTCCGGTTACCTTCGGCTTTGGATAACAGGCCATTGAAGTTTGAAGAGTTTGAGCAAATGCAAAATCAAGTTATCAATGTCAGTGCAACTCCGGCTGATTACGAATTACAAAAATCTGGCGGTGTGGTGGTGGAACAAGTAATCAGACCGACCGGATTGTTGGATCCTTTGATAGAAGTCAGACCGCGACAAACCCAAGTGGATGATTTGTTGGAAGAAATTCAAAAAAGGGTGGAAAAAGATGAACGGGTATTGGTTACGACTTTGACCAAACGGATGGCCGAAGAATTGACCAAATATTTGACCAAAATCAATATTAGAAGCCGTTATATCCATTCGGATGTCGATACACTGGAACGGGTGGAAATCATGCACGACCTTCGTCAAGGTTTGTTTGATGTTTTGGTCGGGGTAAATTTGCTTCGTGAAGGCTTGGATTTGCCCGAAGTCTCACTGGTGGCTATACTCGATGCCGATAAGGAAGGTTTTTTACGGTCACATAAATCTTTGATACAAACTATCGGACGGGCGGCACGTCATATCAATGGCACGGCAATTTTATATGCCGATAAGATTACCAAAAGTATGCAACGAACCATAGATGAAACCAATCGCCGCCGCGAAAAACAAATGGCTTATAATCTTAAACACGGTATCACGCCCAAAGCCATTAAGAAAAGTTTGGAAAACCTGATGAGTCAAAAACAACCTAAAACCTATGTTTACGATAAAGATTTAACCGAAAAAGTTGCTGAAAACAAAGCACTTTATCAAACACAGGAAGATATCGATAAACAAATTCGTGAATTGAGAAAGAAAATGGAAACGGCGGCAAAAGAATTGGACTTTATTAAAGCCGCTCAATACCGTGATATGATTAAAAGTTTGCAAGAAGCTAAAACCAATAGGTGATGTAAAATCTAAACTTTGATAAAGATTTTTTTCCGGTACAGCCACCAACCAAACCAAATATAAAAAATAACGACACTTAAAGCATAAAACATGGATGCAAGTTCCGTGTTTCCTAACCATGAGGCAAACAGATTGTCATATAACCAACCGTGGATAGTTGTTTTAGTGCCGGGAATGTGAAGTAAATAAAATGATTTTGTGATAAATACCGATACCGTGAATATGGCTATTGCATTCATGCCGAGGTATTTAAAGATATTACCCCATTTCTTATAATTGAGAATATCAACAAGAAAATAAATAACGGTAAAAACCAAATAAGCTAAGCCGCCGGTATATAAAACATAACTACTAGTCCATAAACGTTTATTGAGCGGAAAACTTTGACTCCACCACCAGCCCAGTAGCCACAAAATTAAACCTATACCAAAAAATAAAATCAATTTGGCATAAGGTGACATACGTCTGTTGACGAGCAAAAGCCCCAGAAAAATACCTAAAATGGCTGACCCTATGGCAGGTAGCGTGCTAAAAAGCCCTTCGGGGTCGTAATCGCCTTGTACATAACCGTCTTTTTCGTAATGTTTCCACATGTGATTTTTTCCTAAAACTTTACGGTCGATGACTGAAGCCAAATTATCGGTCTTAGTCAATTGCGGTTGATGGCCGTTTATGGGAATTTGTGTCATACTATACCAATAACCGCCGAGTAAAAGGACTAAAATAAATAAATACCAACGCCAATTTTTGACTTTTACAAAAAAGATTGCCGTTATAAAGAAAACCAAACCAATACGTTGCAATACTCCGGGCAAACGCAACCGGGACAAATCTTTGATAAATGGAAATTTGTAAGTAAAAGCCGCTAAAAACAATCCGATTAAGATGATTTTAATACTTCGTTTGATAATTTTACCATACAAATTATGGTCAATATAATATCTTTTGTTGTGGTAAGCCAATACGATGGAAGTCCCTACGATAAACAGGAAAAACGGAAAAATCAAATCAGTTGGAGTCAAACCGTGCCATGGAGCATGTTCCAATGGTTTATAAACATGACTCCATGTGCCCGGTGTATTGACCAGTATCATGAAAGCAATGGTCAAGCCTCTGAAAATATCGATAGAGAGTATTCGTTTGTTCATTTGTTACCCTAAAATTAATAGACTAAACTGAATTTTTACCTGATTTATTGTTAAGTTTTGTAAAGAAATAGTAAATTTTAACGTAAAATAGCTTTTTTTTATTTTTCAATTAAAATAGTTTAATTTTTATATCATTTTGTTATATTTTTTTCTTAATAAAATGTTTCTTATTATCATAAACCGGCAGTTTTGCTATCAGAGTCTTAAACTTGGCTACGAATGCCTATTTGTCTCAACAAGAACTTTTAACTTTCAACATATATCTCTATCTTTGTCGCTTAAAAAGTAAAATCATGTATAGAACGCATACTTGTGGTGAGCTGAACGCCAGCCATATAGGACATACCGTTACGCTGAGCGGTTGGGTGCAAAAAATAAGAGATGTTGGAGCCGTTATTTTTATAGACTTACGTGATCGCTACGGTATTACACAGCTTTTATTTAATGAAAATAATAGTGGCTTGTTGGAACAAGCCCGTAAATTGGGACGTGAATTTGTGATTCAAGCCAAAGGAAAGGTTGTGGAACGAGCCAGCAAAAATCCTAATCTGCCGACAGGAGATATTGAGATATTGGTTGAAGAGCTCAATTTGCTGAACTACTCGGAAATACCACCTTTTACCATTGAAAATGAAACTGATGGTGGAGAAGAACTGCGGATGAAATACCGCTATTTGGATATCCGCCGCAATCCGGTTAAAAATAATTTGATATTTCGTTCCAAAGTAACCCAATTGGTACGTAATTATTTGGCTGACCAAGGATTTATCGATATAGAAACACCTTATTTGATTAAATCCACACCTGAGGGCGCTCGTGATTTTGTGGTACCGTCACGTATGCATCCCGGACATTTTTACGCTTTGCCACAATCTCCGCAAACTTTTAAACAACTTTTGATGGTTGGCGGTATGGATAAATATATGCAAATAGTCAAATGTTTTCGCGATGAAGATTTGAGAGCGGACAGACAACCTGAATTTACACAAATAGATTGTGAAATGTCTTTTGTGGAGCAAGAAGATATTTTGCAAACCTTTGAAGGCTTGATCAAACATTTGCTTAAAGAAATTCACGGCCTGGAAATAGGTAATTTTCCCCGTATGAGTTATGATGAGGCTATGCGCCGGTATGGTAATGACAAACCGGATATCCGCTTTGGTATGGAATTCGGTGATTTGACTCATACTGCTAAGGGTAAAGGTTTTAATGTCTTTGACCAACAAGAAGCCATTTTAGGAATTGCCGTTCCGGGTACCGCTTCTTATACCCGCAAACAGATTGATAAAATTACCGATTGGGTTAAACGGCCGCAAATCGGGGCTAAGGGAATGGTCTATGTCAAATACAATGAAGACGGTAGTTTTAAATCTTCCGTTGATAAGTTTTACAGCCAAGAGGATTTAGCCGGTTGGGCAAAAATCACAGGTGCCAATCCGGGCGATTTGATTTTGGTTTTATCCGGTGATTTGGATACAACCCGGGCCCAATTGAGTGCCTTACGTTTGGAAATGGCGGAACAGCTCGGATTACGTAAACCCGATGAATTTGCCCCCTTGTGGGTCATTGATTTTCCCCTATTGGAATGGGATGAAGAATCCGGACGTTATCATGCCATGCATCACCCGTTTACCGCCCCCAAACCCGAAGATGTCCATCTCTTGGATACCGAGCCGGGAAAAGTCCGTGCCAATGCTTATGATTTGGTATTGAACGGCAATGAAATTGGTGGTGGGTCTATCAGAATTCATGACAAAACCATGCAAGCCAAAATGTTAAATTTATTGGGATTTAGCGATGAAGAGGCTCAAAAACAATTCGGTTTCCTGATGAATGCTTTTCAATACGGCGCCCCGCCCCACGGCGGTATTGCATTCGGATTGGACAGACTGGTAGCGATTTTAGGCGGACAAGAAACCATTCGCGATTTTATAGCATTCCCTAAAAATAATGCCGGTCGTGATGTAATGATTGATGCCCCCGATACAATCAGCCAAGAACAATTGGACGAATTGCATCTGCGGATAGTTGAATAATTCCGGTTTGGTTTTCAAACTGTAAATTTATAACTCATGAAAATTTTTCGCTCCGAAAGTTTGGTAGATTATCGGACTTATACTTTTAATTATGCCATATATTGCCGGCAAGATGCGGTAAGTGAAACGGATGAAATTTATCGCGCCGGTTTCTTACCTTATAGTAATTCATTGGAGTTGAGACAACCACATTATTATTTGTCCCGGAGTTTAAGAGTTATCTTGGATAATTTCAAACCGACTTCCGAAAACAGACGAATTGACAAAAAAATGGCTGAATTGAATCCGGATGTAGTGCTTTGGCAAAAAAAAGACTTTGATAACAACGAAAATTTTCAAAAATTCTGCTTGGATTATGCCACAGAACGTTTTAAAAGCGCTATGTCTGCCAACCGTTTTGCATATATTTACAATTGGTCTTATCTGTCGCATATTTTCGAATTTAAAGATGCCGGCCAAAATGTTTTGGGTTATGTTTTTGCCATAATGACTCGAAATATACTGCATTATTGGTTTTCTTTTTACGATTTGCAACACAGCCGTTTAGGTTTGGGCAAGTGGATGATGTTTAAAATTATAGATTGGGCAAAGTCAAACGGTTTAAAAGAAGTCTATCTCGGTACTTGTTACGGCACCAAAGCCATGTATAAAATGCGGGATTTTAAAGGCTTGGAATATTATGACGGTAACGGCTGGAATCCTGATATGAAACGACTCAAGCAAAAATGTAAATCAGACGACAACTTTATTGTCGATGATTTTAAGCAGTCATTATGATTTCTTTTGTCATTTCAATACTAACCCTAGTAAAGACCGGTTGAAAAAAACAGCGTCCTTCTATTTCGATTTGACCGAAAGGTCTATATACGATTGTATTGGGGTTAAAATTTTTTTTACTTTCAATTTTTATTAAAAAAAATTCCAAATATCATCCTCCGGTGGTTCTGCTACAATAGTTAGCGGTTCTTTTTTGACCGGATGTATCAGTTCAATTTTATAGGCATGTAAAGAGATGCCACCATTTTTATTGCTTCTCGAATAACCGTATTTCAAATCCCCTTTGATTGGAGAACCTATCTTTGCCAATTGTGCTCTGATTTGATGGGGTCTACCGGTTTCCAAATCTATTTCTAACAAATGATACTGTTCTGATGAGGCCAAAGTTTTGTAATGCAAAATTGCTTTTTTGGCATCTTTGACCGGTTGTTCGAAAACCGTTGTTTTATTTTTTTTCGGATTTTTTTTTAAATAATGAACCAATGTGCCGGATGCCGGTTCTGGTTTTTGCTTGACAATAGCCCGGTAGGTTTTTGATATCTTTTTGTCTTTCAATGCTTTATTAAGACGTATCAGAGCTTTGGAAGTACGGGCGAACATAACCAAACCACTGGTAGGCCGGTCAATTCGATGGACAACTCCCAGAAAAACATTACCGGGTTTGTTGTATTTGATTTTGAGGTAAGCTTTGACAATATCGGACAAAGGCATGTCGTCGGTTTTATCACCTTGCACAATATCACCGGGACGTTTGTTGATAACGATTAAATGGTTGTCTTCATAAGCGACTTGAAGGTTATCAATGCCGGTTTTCATCAATATTGTTCCTTTTCGTTGGGAAAATCCAGGGATTTGACGTCTTTGATATATTGCTTAAAGGCTTCGGTCATGATTTGATGTAAATCGGCGTATCGTCTCAAAAACCGCGGGCTGAAATCTTTGGTCATACCGAGCATATCGTGCATTACCAAAACTTGTCCGTCAACCCCGGCACCGGCTCCAATCCCGATAACGGGAATTTTGACGCTTTTGGCGACTTTTTCGGCCAATGCCGCCGGAATTTTTTCCAATACCAAAGCAAAAATGCCCAATTCTTCTAAAAGTTTGGCGTCACTGACCAATTTTTCAGCTTCTTTTTTTTCTTTGGCTCTGACGGTATAGGTGCCGAATTTGTAGATGGATTGCGGTGTCAATCCCAAGTGACCCATAACGGGAATCCCGGCACTCAAAATACGGCTGACCGAATCGGCAATTTCTTCGCCACCTTCAAGTTTAACAGCATGCCCTCCGGATTCTTTCATGATACGTATGGCAGATTCCAAAGCCTTTTTAGAGTTCCCTTGATAGGTTCCGAAAGGCATATCAACAACAACCAAAGCCCGGTTTACAGCCCTGATGACAGACGAGGCATGGTAAATCATTTGATCCAAAGTAATGGGTAAAGTTGTTTCATGTCCCACCATAACATTGGAGGCTGAATCACCTACTAAAATAATATCAATACCCGTGGCATCGAGAATTTTGGCCATTGTATAGTCGTAAGCGGTTAGCATGGCTATTTTTTCGCCTGCTTGTTTCATGTCAAACAAGCGTTTGGTAGTGATTTTTTTATATTCTTTGTAAGTGCTCATGATTTATTTGGGTTCCAGGCCTTCGGCTATGTTATAAAGTCTATTTTTATCCAAAAGTTTGATTTTTTTGGCTTTTGAAAAAATAATACCTTCTTTTTTAAAAGATGATAAAATCCTGATAACCGATTCGGAAGCGGTACCGATAATATTGGCCAATTCGTCGCGGGAAAGCAAAATGTTGATGTTTCCTTCTCTGTCGGTGCCGAAAATATCTTCAAGATGTAATAATGTTTCCGCCAAACGTTCTCTGACCGAATGTTGTGCCAGATGTGAGATAATCATATTGGCGGTTTTTAAATCATTACTCAATAAGCGTAACATTTCGAGTGTAAAATCCTTGTTGGACAATAAATTTTTAAATATATCTTTGGGAATGGAACAGGCAGTTACGTCTTCGATAGCCGTAAGATTTAATGTAATAGCTTCGTTATTAAAAACAGAACGGTAACCGATTAAATTCCCGGACTTGACAAACCGGATAATCTGTTCTTTTCCGGACGAGTTGTATTTGGATAATTTGCCTTTACCGGACATTAAACAAAAAACGGCACGGCTCGGTTTCCCTTCTTCAAGGATTAATTCGCCTTTTTTAAAATGCAAGACTTTTTTGTGTTCAGATATATAGTCCAATTCTTTTTTGGAAAGGGTTTTAAATGAATTTAATTGATGAATTAAACAGAGATTACAATTTTTCATTGATCTTTTTTTATGTTTCAATTTCACATAAATGGAATTGAATAGTGTTTTAATGAGAAGACAAAGTTATGAAAAATTGATTAAAAAAATGATTAAAATCATTAATTTGATTTAAGCCGTTTAGAAAATTGAAAATAATAAGAAATTAAGACTTGATGTTTGATAAAACCAAACTAAAATATTGTTTTTGTTAATATTTATAAAAAAACCATTTCTTTTTTTCAGATTAAAAACTTTTAAGAAAAGCTTTTTTTTTCAAAAATAATTTATAGCTTTGCACAATAATTTTTATGCACGCAATTGCACAAGGGTTTTGACACTGAAATCAAAGAAATTATAAATAGATTGTAGTTATGAAAAGGACTTATCAACCATCCAAAAGAAAAAGAAGAAACAAGCACGGTTTCCGTGAACGAATGGCTACCAGAGAAGGTCGCAAGGTTTTAGCACGTCGTCGTGCCAAAGGCAGAAAAAAATTGTCTGTTTCATCTGAACCCAGACACAAAAAATAATTGTTCCTTTTTTTTAGAACAATAGAAGCTCGCTTTATAGCGGGCTTTTTGTGTTATTTTTCTTGACAAATTTCCACTAATATTCCACCGGTTGATTTGGGATGAATAAAAGCAATACGTTTGTTATCAGCGCCGTCTTTGGGTTGGTCGTTAATCAGTACAAAACCGTTTTGTTTGAGAGCGGCCATTTTTTGTTCGATATTTTCCACTTCAAAAGCAATATGATGTATCCCTTCGCCTTTTTTGTCGATAAATTTTTGAATGGGGCTGCCGGAACGGGTTGGTGCCAGTAATTCAATTTTACTTTCTCCAACTTTAAAAAAAGATGTGACTACGCCTTCGCTTTCAATCGTTTCGCGTTTGTATGATAAAGTGTTCAACAATTTGGAGAAACATTCTTCTGCTTTATCAATGTCTTTGACTGCTATACCGATATGTTCTATTTTTTTCATTTTCTGTTTACCATTTATAGTTTTCGTTTTTCAATTTTTATTTCACTTTGCTTGATTTTTTATACTAAAACAATCCCGCCCTAAACGTTTGAAAAAATAATATAAAAAGAGAATGGTATTTAAAAATCTCAATTAACTTTGAGTTATAAAACAAAAAAACACCATTCTCTTATGACAAAGATAACATTATTTGCTCAAATTATCCAAAGACTTGACCGTTCAATTTTTATTAAACTTGTAAAAGAGCACAGCACAGACAAACATCACAAAGGATTTGATAGTTGGTCATATTTAATATCCATGCTTTTTTGCCATTTTGGAAAAAAGTCAATCCCTTCGAGATATAAGTAACGGTTTACGATCTGCAACAGGCAACCTAAATCATCTTGGGAATGTTCACCCGCCAACCAAATCAAATTTAGGTTATCAGAATAAACATAGGACGTATGAGTTGTTTAGAGATTACTATTACAACTTAT
>JALVST010000103.1 GCA_027024205.1 Flavobacteriales bacterium
TTGGCTTTAAAAATCAAATTCAAAGGTCAGCTGTTTCTATAATGAATAATATAGCAGAAGGTTTTGAAAGAAAATCAAATGATGAGTTTAAATATTTTCTATTTGTAGCCAAAGGCTCGTCAGCAGAGTAAGATCGATGTTGTATCTGGCTTTGGAATTAGATAAAATATCACAAAATGAGTTTGATGATTTATACCAATTATCAGTAGATATTTCAAAATTATTATCAGGATTAATCAAGGTGTTATAGTTCGTAAAGTTTATAAAGTTTGAATTGAACATTACAAACATTACGAACATTACAAACATTACGAACTTTATGAACTTTCAACCTTCAACTTTCAACTAACGTTTATGTGCGGAATACTAGGATTTACAGGTAACAAAAAAATTGTAGGCGATTTGATATACGGTTTGCTTACTTTACAACACAGAGGTCAGGACAGTGCCGGTATTGTGACTTTTGACCGGATGTTTCATATTAAAAAGGGTAAAGGTTTGGTCACCGAGGTTTTTAACCAAAAACATTATAATCGTTTGCTGGGTAGTGTAGGTATCGGGCATGTTCGTTATACAACCCATGGAACAAATACACTGGAAAATGCCCAGCCTATTACGACCAATTATCCTTACGGTTTGGCCATGGTGCATAACGGGAATATTACCAATTTTAAAGAGATGAACCGGGCCTTGTATGAAGATTACCATGTTTTGCCTACTTCGACAAATGATTTGGAAATACTCCTCTACACTTTTGCAGCGGAGTTGCGCCAAAAAGATTTAAAGCACCTTAAAGTGCAAGATATATTTGATGCGGTAAAAGTGACTCAACAAAAAATCGAAGGTGCTTATGCAGTGATTACGATTATTGCCAATCATGGATTATTGGCATTTATGGATCCAAACGGTATTCGTCCGTTAGTTTTAGGTAAAAAGGAAGACAAATCGGGAGTAACCTACGGATTTGCATCCGAAAATATTACTTTTGATCATCTGGGTTATAAAGTTGTCCGGGATTTAAAACCCGGTGAAATCGTGTTTATAGATGAAAATCAACAGGTGCATTCGAGTTTCGGTTACCGGCAAAAGCAACATTTTTGCGTATTTGAATATATGTATTTTGCGCGTGAGGATAGTATTTTTTACGGTCAGAATGTAGCCGGGAAACGGGTGCGTTTGGGACAGAGTATTGCGAAACAAATCCGTCAGGCCGGCTTGCAACCGGATGTGGTTATCGATGTCCCGACATCGGGTTATTTTGCTGCATCAGGATTGGCAGAAGCGCTCGGGATTCCTCATCATCGCGGTCTTGTGAAGAGTAATTATATAGGCAGGAGTTTTATTGCTCCCAAACAAAGCGAGCGGGAAAATATCGTTCATCGCAAACTCAATCCCATCAAAAAGGCTATTCGCAATAAAAAAGTGGTCGTAGTGGATGACAGTATTGTTAGAGGCACTACATCGAAGCGAATTGTGGAAATATTGAAAGGGGCCGGAGCCAAAGAAGTGTATTTTGTATCGGCAGCGCCACCGGTCAAGCATCCCTGTGTTTACGGCATTGATATGTCTATTAAAACCGAATTGATTGCCAATCGTTTGACGTTGGAAGAGATTAAAAATTATATCGGTGCCGATGCTTTGTTCTATTTTAATTTGAACGAATTGGACGGGATTTTTGATAAAGTGTCTGTCTGTGATGCCTGTTTTACCGGAAATTACCCGACTCCGAATATCGATAAAATTTTAGTGGATATTGAAGCAGACAGGAAAAGCTAGTAACAAGTATCAAGTGGAAACAATACTTGTTACTTGATACTTGTTACTAGCTACTTTATACTTTATAAACTTTACAAACTTTACAAACTTTACAAACATTATGAACTTTCAACTTTCAACTTTTAACTTTCAACTAACAACGTTGACCGCCATTTCCCCCATAGACGGCAGATACCGCAATAAAGTCGATATTCTAGGACAATATTTTTCAGAATTTGCTTTGATAAGATACCGTGTTTTGGTAGAAGTGGAATATTTTATCGCTTTATGCGAATTACCCTTGCCTCAATTAGAAAATGTTAATGCGAAAACATTTGAGGATTTAAGAAATATTTATCGGGATTTTACCGTTAATGATGCACAAAAAGTAAAAGATATAGAAAAAATTACCAATCACGATGTCAAAGCGGTTGAATATTTTGTAAAGGAAAAATTTGATAATTTAGCTTTATCCGCTTATAAAGAATTTGTGCATTTCGGTTTGACGTCGCAGGATATCAACAATACGGCTTTACCTTTGTCTATCAAGGATAGTTTGCCTGCGTATCAAAAACATTTAAACGAACTACTTCAAAGATTGAAGGATTTGGCTAGTGAGTGGCAAGTTGTCCCCATGCTGGCATTTACACACGGACAACCGGCATCACCAACACGTTTAGGTAAGGAAATTGCCGTGTTTGTAGAGCGCTTGGAACAACAAATCGGTTTGTTGAAACAAGTGCCTTTGGCGGCAAAATTCGGGGGTGCTACCGGCAATTTCAATGCGCATCAGTTGGCTTATCCCGGAGTGGATTGGTTGCAATTTGCCCGTAATTTTGTCGAAAAAACTTTGGGATTAAAACATTCATTCCCAACGACTCAAATAGAACATTATGACCATTTGGCCGCTTTGTTTGATGCCATGAAACGAATTAATACCATATTAATTGATTTGAACCGCGATTTTTGGACATACATTTCAATGGGCTATTTCAAACAAAAAATTAAAAAAGGAGAAGTCGGTTCGTCGGCGATGCCACATAAAGTCAATCCCATTGATTTTGAAAACAGCGAAGGAAATCTCGGAATTGCCAATGCTATATTTGAGCATTTAGCTGCCAAATTACCGGTGTCGCGTTTGCAACGTGATTTAACCGATTCAACTGTTACACGTAATGTCGGGGTACCATTGGCTCATACGATTATCGGGTTTGCTTCTACCTTAAATGGGTTGAACAAACTTTTGCTCAATACAGAAAATATCAATGCCGATTTGGAAGACAATTGGGCAGTCGTAGCCGAAGCTATTCAGACAATTTTACGCCGTGAAAATTACCCTAATCCGTATGAAACTTTGAAAGAATTGACCCGCACCAATAAAAAAATAGAGCGGAAAAGCATACATGCATTTATCGACAGCTTACATGTCAGTGATAAAATCAAAGACGAATTACGACAAATCACCCCACAGAATTATACTGGTATATGAATTAGTTAAAAGTTGAAAGTTGAAAATATGTAGAGACGAAATGCTTTTCCTCTCGTAGATTAACCCCCGAAGAGGTGACATTGTTAGTGAGGAAATAAATTTTAGCCACAAATTCACTAATAAAATATTCGTGTATTACCCGGTAAGAATCGGCGCAGGTTATGACATTTAATTTTTCATTCGTGTATTCGTGGCATATAAAACATTGATACTATCAATGAAACCGCTTTATGACATATTTTAATGCTTTTTTGTAAATTTGTTACCACCTAAAATGCCACAATATGAAATCTTTTCTTTTTACCGTTCTGTTTTTACTTTCTTTACCGTTTTTTGCTCAAGACAATTTCAATTGTTTTACAATATTGGCCGGGAAATACGCCACGGATGACGAATCCGTGATGTTGGCACACAATGAAGATGACGGTGGCAAACAAATTGTTAATTTATACAAAGTGCCGAGGGTAATTAGTAAAGATTCCATTGCGGTTAAAATGAAAAACGGTGGTACATTACATCTTGCACCTATCACATTCGCTATGATTTGGATGGAAATGCCCGGCATGAATTTTTCTGATTCTTACCAAAATGAATACGGCGTGACTATCGTTTCCAATCAATGTCTTTCAAGGGAAGATCAACCGGAACTGACCGACGGTGGTATCGGTTATTGGTTTCGCAGAGCTATTGTCTTACAGGCAAAAACAGCCCGGGAAGCTGTCAAAATCGGAGGGAAATTAATTGAAAAATATGGCTATGCCTCTTCCGGACGCACATATAGTATTGCTGATAAAAACGAAGCTTGGATGTTGGCGGCGGTAAATGGTAAGCACTGGGTGGCACAACGTGTTCCCGATGATCAAGTGGCTATAATTCCTAACTATTATACGATTGGAAAAGTCGATTTGAAAGATACATTAAATTTTTACGGTTCCAATGATCTCATTGATTATGCCCGTAAACGGCACTGGTATGAAGGAGATGACGCCGGTTTTAATTTCAGACTGGCTTATGCCGATACTGTAAGTTTGAAACATCCGGTAAATATAGAACGCCATTGGGATGCTATCAACAGGTTGGCCGATACCAAATACGCTATTACCGATACATTGCCTTTTTCATTTTATTCTAAAGATTTAATCAAATTACCGGATTTGTTTAGGGTTTTACGTTCGCACTTTGAAGGAACGGACTTGGATAAAAGCAAAGATTACACTTTGGGTTCGCCACATGAAACACATAGAGCTATTTGTGCACAAAGTACCCAATACGGTTTTGTAACACAACTTCGCGATTATGTCCCCGTTGTATTGACACCTATTTGGATTTCATTTGTGCATCCTTGTTCCCATACTTTTGTGCCTTTATATAACGGAATCGGAAGTTTTTCAAACGATTTACATACTTTTTCCGGTTATCAAGAGGCTTTACAACATCATTTTGATAAGCATAGACAGAAGCCGGATAGAAAACATTTTTTCTATACATTTACCAAAGATGCCCGGAAAATCGATAAGAAATACGCTTCCCGGATTAAAAAACGAAAGCAAAGAATAGCCAAACAAGAAAAAGCTTTGTTGAATAATCAAAAAGAATCGGAACAAAAGCTTTTTAGCAAATATAAAATTAACCGCGATATATTGGGAGAAGAACTTCAAGAATATCTTGATTATCTTATTCATTATCAATTACGTTAATCACATGACATATCTACGGTGATTGATATTTTTTACGGAACTTTTTTTTGTTAATATTACTCGCCTTATAGAGACTGATTATTGTTTATAATAATAAAATAAACATCATAACAAATCCCTCTCTTCACTCTTCAATTCCTCAAATTATAAGACGTAGAAACAGATTGAAACACAAAATTTCATAAATGAAAAGAATATTCAGTGCAACGATACAATTTCTCATTTTCTCATTTCCTCATATTTATTCTCCGGTTTCCAAAATTCATACGGGTCAATTTTACCTTTGTGGTAATGATAATCGTGTTTCGGATTTTTGATGGCTTCGTAAATACGGCGTTGCACTTCACTACGGATATTCAATTGGTATAACAATCTGTTATCCATTGTAGGGAAAGTTCTGTTAGACAGAAAGATATAAATGATTTGTTCTTCGGGGTCCGCCCAAACCATAGTGCCGGTAAAGCCCTGATGTCCGAAACTTTTAGGAGAGATTTCTTCAAATGTGGGTCCGGGTTGGTCTTTAAATTGCGGTTTGTCCCAACCCAAGCCACGACGCACACTGTCCTTGGCAAAATAACGTTTATTAAAAGCGGCTTCGGTGGTGTCGGAAATGTAGCGTTTGCCGCCGTAATAACCTTTGTTGAGATGCATTTGCAGTTCTTTGGCCAAATCATTGGCATTACCGAACAATCCGGCATTACCGGAAACACCGCCGAGCATAGCCGCCCCCATATCGTGGACGTAACCACGCACAATTTGGTGTCGCCAATAATCGTCGTCTTCGGCAGGGGCGATTCGTGAAACCGGAAATTTTTTTAGCGGATTGTAAGTTAATGTCGTGGCACCTAATGGTTTGTAAAATAACGAATCCACTAATTGGTCCATTCCTATACCGGTTTTATCTTCGATAAACTTTTTAAACAGATAAAACGGCAAGCCGCTGTAAACGTATTTCAATTCTTTGTATTGTGGCACTTTGGCAATGGTATCCCAAATATGATTGATGTAGTCGTGTCGCAGATACATGTTTTTAGCGACTTTCATATTGTAAAGTTTATCGGGCTTTTTGTGATAATATTTACGCATCGGCATTTTGGTTTCCGGGTCTATAGTTTCCAAATAAAACGGAATCCAAGATTTGATACGGGCATAGTGTGACAGGGCTTCTTTGACCAAAATGGTATCTTTGTTACTCCCTTTGAGCAGTGGCATCAAATCACCGAGTTGGTCATCCAATTTAAACATTTTGCGGTCGTAAGCATGCATCATCAGTGTGGTCGCCGCCATAACCTTGGTAACTGAAGCCAAACCGTAAATATCGGTTATTTTTACCGGACGTTTTTTTTCGTAAGTTTGATAGCCGTAAGCTTTTTCAAAGATTACTTTGCCATTGCGGGCTACCAATACAACCCCTCCCGGAGCCGCCATGGTATCCATCATAAATTGCATCAACGAATCAACCCGTTTCAATTTGTAACTGTCCATACCTACTTCTTCGGGAAAACCGTAGGATAGCCGTTTGATATCATGTGTTGTAATTCCCGTATTAACCGGATATTTTTTACTGATACCTACGGGTAATTTTCCTTTGAACGGCAAAGCTCCGAATATCATTTGCGGCGATAATTCTTGGGCAAACCAATCATTTTGGTATGAAATAACAATAGCTTTGACGGGTAATCCGTCAACCCAACCGATCAAACTGTAAGGCGATGTAAAAACATCCAAAATCATCGGTTTATAACCGGCTATTTTTTTAATGATGGTTTTTTCGTTTTTGGTCAGTTTATAAGACTTCCAAGGATTTGCCGATGATTTATGAATGCTTGTAATAATCAAATCATAATTCTTTAATTTGTTTTTAATTTGCTTGATATTCAGAATTTTAACCAAATCGACTTGGGTATATTTGTTCAAATATTTGTAAAAAGTTTGATAATCAGCTTTACCTACCGGTACAAAAGCGATTTTTTGAGCAACATTTTTTACGGGTAAGAAATTGTTGTCGTTTTTAATCAGCGTAATGGCATTGGCAAAAGCTTTTTGGTTGAGAAGGGAATCGGTCAAAGAATAATAAAAATCTTTTTCTGTCTTGGGTTGCCAATTTTGCAGCCCCACCCAATATTTGGCCATGAGGATTTTTTTGACCGAATGTGCCAAGCGTTTTTCGGATATCAATCCGTTTTTATAGGCTTTTTTCAGTTGCCTTACGGCTTTTTTCAATTCTATGGTACCTAACAAAATATCGTTTCCGGCTAAAAAAGCTTGCAGTTCGGCATCACCCGAAGGTACAAAATCAGCCACACCCTTCATATTCATGGCATCAGTGATGATAAGTCCTTTAAAATCCAATTTGTGTTGGAGCAAACCGGTGACTACCCGGTATGATAAAGTGGTAGGGAGTTCGAAAAATTCCAAGGCCGGTACTTTTAAGTGAGCCACCATAACGCTTGTCAAGCCTTTGGGAATTAGTTTTTTGTAAGGATGCAGTTCTACCTCTTGAATTCTTTGATAGTCAAACGCAACCGAAGGCAAGGTTTTATGACTGTCCTGAGTGGTATCGCCGTGTCCGGGAAAATGTTTGGCGGTGGTCAGGATATTTTCGGATTGTAAGCCGCACATCATCATATATGATTTACGGGCAACATTATTTTGATCTTCTCCGAAAGACCGATTCCCGATAATAGGATTAGCAGGGTTGGTATTGATATCGACTACAGGCGAAAAATTCATTTGAAATCCGGCATTGCGGGTTTGTTGCCCGATACGGCGTCCTATTTCGTAAATGATACTGTCATTTTGAATGGCGCCCAAAGTCATATTCCAAGGAAAACGGGCGGTTGAATCCAATCGCATGGCTAGACCCCATTCGGCGTCAATTGCCGTGATAACCGGATATTTGGCATGGAGCTGTATATAATTATTTAAGGCTTGTTCGTCGGAAGGATGACCTTTTAAGAAAAAGAAATTGCCTATATGCAAACTGTCCAATAAAAAATTGATTTTTGTTTTGTTTTCCACTGTGTTGTCCGCAGAAACATACGGCATGAATACTTGTCCTATTTTTTCGTCCAAACTCATCCGGTTATAAATGGAATCAACCCATTGTAACTGATGTTTGTTTTTATATAAAGGGTGTGGTTGTTGAGCAAATATGTTGTAAAATGTCAAACTTACCAAGAAAGTCAGTAGCGTTCTCATTTGTAATTCTTTTCTGTATAAAAATGGAAAATTCAGGTATCAAATTTACAAAGAATTTGTGAAATGACTAAGCGGGAAATAACCTAATCTCATTTTGTACCTTTACGGCATTTAATATTCAATTTTAAACATTCATCTGATTATAGGTGTAACAAAATCAAATGAAAATCGTTAAAATGGCGAATAACAACCTTCAAATTATCATTTTTTCTTAATTTTACCCGAATATTAAAAAAATCAGTTTTATGAAAAAGTCATATGGAATAATCATCGGTATTATAGTTATTACGTTTCTTATATACCGTTTTGCAGCCGGTTTTTACAATACGGCGATTGTTTATCAGGAAGATGCTAAAACCGCTTGGTCAAAAGTGGAGAGTGCCTACCAAAGACGGGCGGATTTGATACCCAATTTGGTCAATACTGTTAAAGGTTATGCAGCGCATGAAAAAGAAACTTTGGAAGCAGTTGTCAAAGCGCGCGCCTCTGCAACTCAAACCAAAATCGACCCTTCGAATATAACCCCCGAACAGTTAGCTAAATTTCAACAGGCCCAACAGGGTTTGAGTGGTGCGTTGAGCCGTTTATTGGTAACAGTCGAAAAATATCCCGACCTTAAAGCCGATAAACATTTCTTAGAACTCCAAAGTCAATTGGAAGGCACGGAGAATCGTATCAAAGTGGAACGGGATCGTTATAATGATGCTGTCAACAAATACAATATCCATATCAAACGTTTTCCCGGTAATTTACTGGCCGGTATGTTCGGTTTTAAAGAAATGGCACGGTTCCAAAGTGAAAAAGGTGCCGAAAAAGCGCCCAAAGTTCAATTTTAGTTATGAAAGCCGAAGATTTCTTTACACCCGGTCAAGAACAGCGGATAATTGCCGCCATCAAACAGGCAGAAAAGAACACTTCCGGTGAAATCAGGGTGCATTTGGAATCCAAAAGCAAAGAAAAACCGACCTTGGAATATGTTTGGAAAATCTTTGATGCCATTGGTATGCGTCAAACCAAACAAGCCAATGGCGTTTTATTTTATATCGATATCAATCACCGAACCTTTGTGATTGTTGCCGATGAAGGTATCAATAAGGTTGTGCCGGATAATTTTTGGGAAGAAATTACGGCCATTGTGACTAACGGCTTCAAACAGGGTAAATACGCCGGAGCTTTGGAACAAGGTATCTTAAAAGTAGGGGAAAAACTCAAACAATATTTTCCTTATCAAGACGATGACGTCAATGAATTACCCGATGAAATCTCAAAACATTAGTTTTTTGTGAAATACTTTTTTTATAAATTTTTTGCACTGTTTTTCTTGACGCTTATGTTTAATGTAAGCGGACAGGATTTGCCGCCTTTAAAGATTGAAGAAGACGGTTTACCGGCCAAACCGCCTTTGTCTGTTCAACAGTCGCATTCGGTTTACGATTATGCCAAATTGTTATCGCCCGAAGAACGCCGGATGCTCGAAACCAAAATCAGCAAATATTATGATTCCACGTCCACGCAGATTGTCATAGCCACGGTAAAAAGAGTTAATGATGATATTTCGCTTTACGCTACAGAATGGGCGCACAAATGGGGTATCGGACAAAAAGATAAAGGTAATGGCATTTTTATTTTGATATCAAAAGATGACCGGAAAATTACTATCCGAACCGGTTATGGCGTTGAACATTTATTGACAGATGCTTTGACGCGGAGAATTATTGAAACCGAAATAATTTCTTATTTTAAAAACGGACAATATTACAAAGGATTGTCCCGTGCGGTTGATGCCATTATTAAGGTAATGGCAGGCGAATATAAAAACGATTTATCCAAGGATTACGGTTCCGGTGAATATATTTTTTGGATAATTTTAGCCATCATTTTATTTATTTTTATCCTTAACATTTTTTCCAAAGGCGGTGGTTCCGGCAATGGCGGTTCGTGGCGATCTTCCGGACCTATTATTTATTCCGGCAGCGGTAGTAGTTCTTGGGGTAGCAGTTCAGGCGGTTCCTGGGGTGGTGGATTCAGTGGTGGTTTCGGTGGCGGTGGCTTCGGTGGAGGCGGAGCAACCGGTAGTTGGTAAATTGTTAATGGATAATTGAGAATGTTTTAGTAACTGGTATCAAGTAAGAAGTTTATTGAGGAATAAGTAATGAGAATTAGTTGAAAGTCCTAAGTGATAAAGTGCCGGGTGCGTGATGTCTCCGGTACGCTATATAATTGCAGCTTTGAAATCTTATATTTTCTTATGTGCCTTATGTGGTTCAAAAAAGCATAAATCTAATTTCTAAAATTTAATAACTTCGTATCTTTACGGCAAATTATTTGAAATGCTCCGGAAAATTCAACAAAATTTTCAGAAAATCCCCGGTTGGCAACACAAAAAATATTTGTTGGCTGTTTCCGGTGGGGTGGATAGTATGGTTTTGGCGGATATAATGCAAAAATTGGCACTTCATTTAGAATTGGCACATTGCAATTTTAAATTACGCGGTTCCGAAAGCGACGCCGACCAATTTTTTGTTGAAAAATATGCCCGTAAACATCAAATTCCCATACATATAAATACCTGTGAAATTTCACAGTCAGGAAATGTCCAAATTGCCGCCCGCAATGTGCGTTATCAATGGTTCAAATCGTTGGTAAAGGCGCACAATTTTGATTACCTTCTGACGGCACATCATCTCGATGACAGTATCGAAACTTTTTTTCTTAATTTACTGCGGGCTACCGGATTAAAAGGTTTACTCGGTATCGGTCATCATCATAAATTATTTCGTCCGTTATCGGATGTCAGTCGTGAAGAAATTATAAAGTATGCAACACAAAATCATTTGTCATGGCGGCAAGACAGTAGTAATTTGTCTGACAAATACCGGCGAAATTTTATCCGGCATCATATTATACCCAAATTGAAAGAACTGCAACCCGGATTTAATAAAAGTTTCTCCAAGACCTTTACTTATTTACAACAAAGCCAGTCTATTATAGACGAATGGTTTGAAGCTGTTAAAGATCAAGTGGTTTTAAAGGAAGCAACCGTTTTAAAATTGGATTTAAAAGCCTTTGACAAGTTGCGACAAAAAGATTTGTTTCTCTTTCATTGGTTGTCTGAGTATG
>JALVST010000104.1 GCA_027024205.1 Flavobacteriales bacterium
GTCATGTCTTATTTATTACACTATAAAGATGCTGAAAATCAGGTAAATAACCTGAGCATTATGCTACATTTTTTTATTTTTTTTATCCTAAATACCCTTATTTTATTAGGTGCGAAACTTTAATTCAGTAATTTAAACTTTAATATCATGTCTTTTTTTTTTAAAAAAAACAAAAACATGATGAAATAACCCAAAAAAATCTGAAATTGCATATCTGAAATCAAATCAACCCGCGTATGGACACGCTTTTTACAGCCGGTTTTCTCAGTATGTTGCAAGCTTTATTGCGAATATTTGCCATTATTGTCTTTGCAGGTTTTCTGGTCAGACGGCAAATCATCAACAAATCGCAAATAGATGCTTTATCGCAACTGACAGTAATCGTCTTACTGCCGGCTTTGGTATTCAGTTATACATTGCAATATTTTGACCCGGAACAATTGTCATACTGGTGGCTTTTACCCTTGCTGGGAATAGCTTTAAGCTTATTGGGATTAGTAATAGCTTTTGTCGTTTTTTTACCACATCCGTTGACCAACAAAAATTTGATAGCCATAGCATCTATGCAAAATGCCGGTTATTTGGTGTTACCTATCGGTAAAATGTTGTATCCCGATGATTTTACCGCATTTTCATTACTGACTTTTTTGTTTATTTTAGGTTATAATCCTCTGTTGTGGACACTTGGTAAATACTTGGTAATATCCGGCCAAACAACCGGAAAATTTAATTACAAAAAAATTATAACGCCCCCTGCCGCTGCAAATATTATTTCTTTGTTTCTAGTTTTATTGGGGTGGCAAAACATTTTTCCGGCTATTATCGTCGATTCGGTCGATTTTTTAGGACAAGCGGCTATCCCTGTAGCAACTTTTGTGTTGGGCGCCACGTTAGGTAGTATTTCTTTTAAAAGCTTTCCGCCTGTTAAAGACATTTTTAGAGTTATGACGGTAAAATATCTCTTACTCCCGGCAGTTGTTTTTTGGTTACTGCAAATTTTTGATGTGGCAAAAAATCACCCGCTTTTGGCTGATTTTTTAATCATTCAAGCAGCGGCAGCGCCAGCCACCGCATTGATTATACAAGTGAGAGCTTACGGCGGCGACCGGCAAAAAACCGGTTCCATGATGCTGTTGGCTTATATGTTATGTTTGATTGCATTGCCTTTTTGGATAGCATTATGGCACAAGGTCGTTTCTTAAATAAAAAAAGACCGTCCAAAAAGAAGACGGTCTTCATCTATTTCTACTTGCTCCCCCAGCTGGACTTGAACCAGCGACACCCTGATTAACAGTCAGGTGCTCTAACCAACTGAGCTATGGAGGAATGTTTCTTTTGCGAATGCAAATATAAAACGATTTACAAAAAATACAAACAAAAAAACATTTTTTTTCAGTTGAACAACTAAAAAACACAGAAATAAGTGACTGAACACTCAACAAAGAAGTAACGTATCGAAATCACCGGTAATATAAATCCGCTATTTCTAAAAAAAACTTATTTTTACCAAAGTAAAAAACACCATTTCAAACATGAAAATAAAGACCACTTATTATTGTCAAAATTGCGGAACGCAATATTCAAAATGGATGGGACAATGTACGGCTTGTAAGCAATGGAATACAATTGTAGAAGAAGTGGTCTCAAAAAAAGAAGTCAAATCCGGTGTCAAACCGGGACAAAATAAACCGGTCAAATTGTCGGAAATTGATACCGCAGCCGAATACCGTATTGCAACACAAAATGAAGAACTCGACCGGGTTTTGGGCGGCGGTATTGTGCCGGGTAGTGTGATTTTATTAGGCGGCGAACCCGGTATCGGTAAATCAACGTTGATGCTGCAAGTGGCTTTGGGACTACCGTTTAAAACGCTTTATATTTCAGGCGAAGAAAGTCCCAAACAAATACGCATGCGTGCCGACCGTATCGGTACCGATTCCGGACAGATGAGCTTGTTGTTTGAAACCAACGTGCAAAAAATCTTACATACCTTGTACGAAGAACAACCTGAAATCATAATTATCGATTCCATTCAAACCTTACATACCGATTTGATTGAATCCTCTGCCGGCAGTATCTCGCAAATACGTGAATCTGCAAGTGAAATAATCAAATATGCCAAGCAGACCAATACACCGGTTTTTATCATCGGACATATCAATAAAGAAGGGCAAATTGCCGGCCCGAAAATTTTAGAACATATGGTTGATACGGTTTTACAATTTGAAGGCGACCGCAATTATCTGTTTCGTATCTTGCGGGTACAAAAAAACCGTTTCGGCGCTACCCATGAAATCGGGATTTTTGAAATGTATGCCAAAGGTTTACGCGAAATAAAAAATCCCTCCAAACTTTTACTGACCTCACACGACTCTGCCCTAAGCGGTACCGCTATAGCCGTAGCTATGGAAGGCATACGCCCGCTTTTGGTCGAAGTGCAAGCTCTGGTGAGTCCGGCTGTTTACGGTACCCCGCAACGAACCACAACCGGCTACGACATCAAACGCCTACATATGATTCTGGCGGTATTGGAAAAACGTATGGGATTTAAACTATCGGGAAAAGATGTTTTTTTAAATATTACCGGAGGTATCCGTATTGACGACCCCGCTATTGATTTGGCAGTAGCAGCCGCTATTTTATCATCTAACAACGATGTAACAGTTTCTTCTCAATGGGCATTTATTGGCGAACTGGGGTTGACCGGCGAAGTGCGTCCCGTCACCCGTATCGAACAACGCCTCTCCGAAACTGCCAAACTCGGGTTTGACCGTGTGTTTATATCCAAACACAACAAAATCAATCCGGAAAACTTTCCAATAGAAATTAACGGTATAGCCGAAATCAAAGATTTGAAGTATTTGGTAAGCTGATTCCTCGTATGAGGTCTTTATGCCATAAAGTGTAATCTTGACCATCCCTGAAATACCAAATCTTTTCCTTATATTTATCATTTGTAAAAAATGTTACCTTTGTCTTAAAATACAGATATTTTTATAACACAACAATCCAAAAAAAATAAAGTATTAATACCTGTGCTACTTGAAAATGTTACAACAAATAGAACAAAATATTGAATATTGATAAGAACGATCCGAAAATAACGCTTTGATGTGACTAAACAATTAAAAAATAGTATCAAATACATAATTGTTGTAGCCTTAATGTATATCCCTTTGTTCGGATATTTGGACACACTACCTTTACGAATATGGGATGAGTCCAGATTAGCCGTAAATTCCTATGAAATGCTGAATAATGGAAATTTTATTGTTACAGGTTTTGAAGGTAAACCGGATATGTGGAATACCAAACCGCCTTTCCTTATCTGGATACAAGTTCTTTTTATAAAAATCAGGGGGTTATTGAGTTGGCGGTTCGTTTACCTTCTGCTTTTGCCACTTTTTTTAACGGTATCTTTTTACTGTTTTTTCTACACAAGTATCTCAAAAATTTTTGGTTCGGAGTTATTACCGTTTTAGTATTGTTAGGCACAAGGCAAGACAGACTGCCGTAACCAAAACATAATTGCAATTCACAAAATAATGACAATGCATAACGGTAAAATAACAAATTTGATAATCTTTTTTCTATTCGGAATTTTCCAAGTAGCAGGGCAAACTATCGGGAATATTGACCCGACACCCAAACCACCGCAACCAACGATTTTTAAACCTGTACAAATCGGGAACGGATTTATGCAAAATAATATTTCGCCAAATTACGGGACAAATCAAGTGAGAACCACCAATATTT
>JALVST010000105.1 GCA_027024205.1 Flavobacteriales bacterium
ATTACGAACATAGTTTTAAAAATTACGATATCGCCAAAGCCAATTTAAAGCTGGCCGAGAAAATAGCAAAAAAAGAACAAATAAAATATAAAGAAGGCGTCGGTAACAGTTTTCAGCTCAACCAAGCCCGGATGCAATTGTATCAAGCACAGCAACAATATTTGCAATCGATCATAGACATTATCAACAAAAAAATTGTGTTGGAAAATATTTTGGGTAATTGATAGAGATTTCTCCTTGATCCGTCGCCCGTTCGAAATGACAGCGGACACATGAATCAAATAACCAATTAACCGATATCAACAAATAACCAGATAACCAATTAACCAATATTAACAAATAACCAAAAAAATAATAAAATGAAGAAATATATCATCGGCATAAGCCTTTTAATCTTTATAAGTGCTTGCAAACACGAAAAGAAAGTAGAAGGCGATTTGCAACAAAAAAAAGAACAAATTCAAAAGCAAATTGACAGTTTGCACAATATTTTGGAGCAAATAAACGAGCAATTAGGAGAACAACAAGCCAAAGCAATTCCGGTTATTTCGGCCTTTGAAGTCAAGCCGCAGGCTTTTGAACATTTTATTGAACTGCAAGGCAATATCGATACGGAAGGTAATGTGATGGCCGTACCGGAAGCGATGGGAAGCGTCAAAAAAATCTATAAAAACGAAGGAGACCGTGTTCGTAAAGGCGAAACCATTTTGACTTTGGATGATGCTGTTTTACGTAACCAAATAAGCGAATTACAAACGCAATACAGCTTGGCCAAAACAGCTTACGAACGTCAAAAACGGCTTTGGAATCAAAAAATTGGATCGGAAATGGCATTCTTACAAGCCCAAACCAAAAAAAATGCTTTGGAGAAAAAGTTGAAAACGTTACAATCACAGTTGGCAAAATTCCGGGTTAAAGCCCCTATCAGTGGAACACTCGATGATTTAATGATTAAAGAAGGTGAAATGGCTGGCCCGCAACGGGCAGTTGCACGAATTGTCAATCTTGACAATGTTTATGTTCAAGCCGATGTCAGCGAAAAATATTTGACCGAAATTAAAAAAAATACACCGGTGATTATTTATTTTCCCGAATTAAACAGTAGCGTCAATACCAAAGTCAGCTATGTTGGAAATTTTATCCACCCGCGTAACAGAACTTTTAAAATAAGAATCAATTTACACAACAAAAAAGGCGATTTAAAGCCCAATTTAACGGCTAATATCAAAATAAAAGATTTTGAAACCGGCAATGCCCTTGTTTTGCCGTGGTCTATTGTTCAACAGGACCGGGACGGTAACAATTTCGTATTTGTGTTGGAACCCGTAAAAAACAAAGGCCAAAAGGTTTATAAAGTAGTAAAAAAAATAGTCAAAACGGGTGTGGATTACAAAGGAAAGGTTGTTATCAAATCCGGTATTAAAGCGGGAGATTTGATAGCCGGCGAATCGGCACGCGGTTTGACCGAAGGAGATTTAGTAAGAGTTAAAAGTTAAAAAAGTGCCTAGTGCTTAGTGGAAAGTGCCAAGTGGAAAGTTGAAAGTGCGAATTAGTAACAAGTATCAAGTAACAAGTAACAACTAGAGACGTTGCGCGCAACGTCTTAATTGAAAATTGAAAATGGACACTTTGACAAGCTCAGTGACAGCACTTCGGTAAGCTCAGTGTATCGTTCTGTGATAAAAAATAAAATTTAAAATGAATAATACATCCGACATCGGACATCCGACACCCGACATCAAACATCAAATAACCAAATAACCAGATAACCAACATCATCAAATAACCATATCACCAAACAACCAGTTAACCAAAAAAATGAAAAAACTACATAAAACATTCGGTTTATCAACCCTGTCATTAAAAAATGACAACACGGTAAAATTAATCATCTTCTTATTGACCGTAGGTGGTTTGTTTTCATATATCAATATGCCGCGCGAAGCCCTCCCCGACGTGGCAGCACCGGAAGTATTCGTTTCGACTCCTTATCCGGGTAATTCGGCAGAAGATATAGAAAATTTAATAACCATTCCGCTTGAAAAAGAATTAAAAAAAATCAGAGGGATTGACGAAATCAAATCCACTTCAAAAGCCGGATTTTCGAGTATCGATGTCAAATTTACCTTTGATGTTGACCCCGACAAAGCGCTTGAAGATGTCAAAGACAAGATTGATGATGTGATAGGTGACCGTGACTGGCCCAAAGATTTACCACAAAATCCCAGGGCTATGAAATTGGATTTTTCGGAAATGCGGCCTATCATGAATGTCAATATTTCCGGGGATTATACACCGTCAAAACTTAAAAAGTATGCTGAGTTTTTGCAAGATAAAATCGAACAACTGCCGCAAATCTCCGCCGCCGATATTCGCGGGGTTCAAGATAAAGAAGTGGAAGTAGCCGTCGACCTCAATGAAATGTTGAGCCGTAATATTAGTTTTGGAAATATTGAACGGGCTATCAAAAACGAAAACCTGACTATTTCCGCAGGAGATATCAAAGAGAACGGTGTGCGTCGTAATGTCCGGGTCATAGGCGAATTTAAATCACCGGAAGATATTGAAAATCTGGTTATACGTAAAGCTAAAGATAAAATAACTTATCTCAAAGACGTAGCCAAAGTCTATTACAAACAACAAGATGCCGAAAGTTATGCCCGTGAATTCGGCAATCCGGTTGTTATGCTCGATATCAAAAAACGTCGTGGCGCCAATCAAATAGAAGCATCGGATGCTATCAAAAAAATTATTGACCAGGCCAAAGCCAAAGTATTTCCTAAAAATTTACATATTTCCGTAACCAATGATTTATCCAACCGCACGCGTACACAAGTTTCCGATTTGGAAAACAGTATTATTCTCGGGATGCTTCTGGTTATTGGTATATTGATGTTTTTTATGGGCTTTCGTAATGCTTTATTTGTCGGGATTGCCATTCCGTTGTCTATGTTGATGTCATTTTTAGTTTTGGATGCTTTTGGCGTTACACTCAATACCATGGTATTGTTTGCTTTGGTTTTGGCTCTCGGTATGCTGGTTGATAACGGTATTGTAATTGTAGAAAATATTTACCGTTACCGGCAGGAAGGCTACAAACCTTTTGAAGCGGCAAAGTATGCCGTCGGTGAAGTCGCATGGCCTATTATCGCTTCTACGGCAACCACTTTGGTCGCATTTATACCCTTGGCATTTTGGCCCGGTATTATCGGAAATTTTATGCAATACCTGCCCATTACCTTGATAACCGTCTTGACATCATCGCTATTTGTAGCATTGGTTATCAATCCGGTTTTGACCAAAAACTATATGAAAATGACCGAAAAAGCGCTACCAAAATCCCGGGTATGGCGAAATTTTATCTTGTTTACGGCGGCTACCAATATCGCTTTTATCATTAAAATTTTTGTTATAAGTCGTTCAAATACAACAGGAAAAGAAATTTTTAACGCCATCGGATTTTTGTTGGGCATACTGACCATTTGGCAATTGTTTTACAATTTTGTGTTAGTAGATAGCATTCACTGGTTTCAAAACCGGTTTTTACCTTGGCTTGAACGGATTTACGAAAAATTATTACGGTATGCTTTGAAAGGCAAAAATGTCTATATGTTCTTTTTCGGTACGGTATTGCTTTTGATTTTATCTTTTTTGTTACTCAAAACTTTTCCGCCCAAAATCAGTTTTTTTCCCAATACACAACCCAACCAAATCTATGTTTATATCGAACATCCGGTAGGAACCGACATTGATGTGGTCGATACATTTACCAAAAAAATTACCCGGAAAATCAGGCATTATCTCAAACAAAAAGGTTACGATTATATGGTAACCTCCATTATAGAACAAGTGGGCGAAGGTACCGGCGACCCGCGTAGAGGCGCCCAAGACGGCAAAACACCTAACCGCGCCAAAATCATTATCGACTTTGTCGATTATAAATACCGCAAAGGCGTCAATGCATCCCTAATTCTTAACGATATTCGCAGTTTGATAAAGGGTTACGCAGGCATCAAAATATCCGCCGACAAAGACCAACACAAACCGCCGACCGGTGCCCCCGTGGATTTGGAATTGATAGGTGACGATTACGACCAATTACTCAATACAGCCATAGCAGTCAAAAAATACTTGGACAAAGCACATATACCGGGGATTGAAGAATTGCAAATTGAAGTTGATAAAAACAAACCCGAACTACCCGTCTATATCGACAGGGAAAAAGCCGGGCGTTTGGGTATTCATACCGGTCAGGTGGGAATGGCCATGCGAACCGCTTTATACGGCAAAGAAGTAGACCGTTACAAAGACGGCGATGACGATTACCCGATTAATGTGCGTTTAGACAGAAAATACCGTTATGACCGGCAAAGTTTACTCAATCAAAAAATCGTTTACCGCGACCAACAAACCGGCCGGCTTGTATCGGTACCCGTATCGGCGGTGGCGACAATGAAATCGACATCGAGTTTTAGTGCCATCAAACGCAAAGATTTAAAACGGGTTATCGCCATAACCTCCAATGTATTGGAAGGTTATAACGCCAACGAAATTGTGCAAAAATTGGAGAAACTGATGAAACTGTATAAGTTACCAAACAATATCTCCTACCAATTTCAAGGCGAACAAAAGGAAATGAAAAAAAATATGAAGTTTTTATCCAAGGCCTTAATGATCGCTTTATTCTTAATTTTCTTGATTTTGGTCACCCAATTTAATTCCATGACCACGCCTTTTATCATCATGATAACAGTCATATTGAGTATGATAGGGGTTTTTCTCGGGTTGATTATACTTCGCACAGATTTTATCGTTGTAATGACAATGATCGGTATAATATCACTGGCGGGCATTGTAGTTAATAACGCTATTGTTCTACTCGATTATACCCTTTTGACTATCAAACGTAAACGTTTGGACGAAGGTTTGGACGAAGATGCACCGACGCCAATGCACATTGTACACGAAAGCATTGTAGAAGCCGGCAAAACACGTTTGCGTCCGGTTTTACTGACAGCTATCACTACCGTCTTGGGTATGGTTCCGTTGGCTATCGGGTTGAACATGGATTTTATCGGTTTGTTTACCAAGTTTGACCCCAATATTTATCTCGGGGGTGAAAACGTCGCTTTCTGGGGACCGTTGGCAAAAGCCGTTATCAACGGTTTGACCTTTGCCACATTCTTGACATTAGTGATTGTACCGGTGATGTTCTTTATCCAATACCACATCAAACAACGTCTCGGATGGAAGTAAATTAGTAACAAGCGGTTATAGTTTATGATATTTCCAAAAAAAAGCAGAGATGTTTCAATAACAACCCTGCTTGATACTTGTTACTTGCTACTAGCAACTAAATTTACTTCCCCGGACATTCTTTAACCACTAGTGGATCGATATTTTTATCGCCGTAATTTTTATCAAATGCTTCGGCAAAAGCTTTGGCTAATTTTTTAGCAGTCCGGTCATAAGCTTTGGGGTCTTTCCAGGTATTTTTGGGAAATAAAATTTCGGAAGGAACACCCGGTACTTCTTTCGGGATGTTGACGTGGAACAATTTATCATATTCATATTCAACGTCTTTGAGTAAACCTTCCAAAGCGGCATCGACCATTTTACGGGTGTATGACAATTTCATCCGTTTGCCTACACCGTAAGGACCGCCTGTCCAACCGGTATTGATTAAATACACATCGGTTTGATGTTCTTGCATTTTTTTACCCAGCATTCCGGCATAAATATCGGGATTGAGCGGCATAAACGGTTGTCCGAAAAAGCGGGAAAAAGTCGCTTGTGGTTCAGTCACTCCGGTTTCCGTACCGGCCAATTTGGACGTATAACCCATCAAAAACCACAACATAGCCTGATGAGGATTGAGTTTGGAGATAGGTGGTAAAACCCCGTAAGCATCAGCCGTCAAGAATAATATCGTAGAAGGATGTCCCGATTTGGACGATTTTTTGATGTTTTTTAAGTATCTCAACGGATAAGACGAACGCGAATTAGGGGTCAATCGCGTATCAAAGAAATCAAATTTGCCGTTGGGATAAACCATGGCATTTTCTACAATAGAGCCGTGTTTGGTATATTTGTCTTTGTGCATCACGGCATCATAAATTTCCGGTTCGCTTTCGGCAGTGATGTCAATCATTTTGGCATAACAACCGTTTTCAAAATTGGCAATTCCTTTATCACTCCAACCGTGTTCGTCATCACCGAGCAAACGCCGTTTGGGATCGGCAGACAATGTGGTTTTTCCGGTACCCGACAAACCAAGCAATAAAGCAGAATCGCCTTTTTCGCCTTCATTAGCCGAACAGTGCAACGGCAAAACATTGTGGAACGGCAACAGATAATTCATTACGGTAAACAACATTTTTTTCATACTCCCCATATAAGCCGAACCGATAATCACCCCGATACGGTTATCAAAATCGGTGGCAACAGCCATATCGGTTGTCTTGCCATTAGGCAGTTTACGTAAAAGTCTTTTGTATTTTTCAGAATCTAATTTTTCATAAGGCACGTGCAGAAGCAAAAAGTCTTTATCTGCAAATATACTTTTACCTATTTTTTTGGGAACGGGACGAAACATATTGTCAGTAAATAATGCCGCCAAAGCATGTGTCGTGACGGTTTTAACCGGTAAAGCATAATTGACATCAGCACCTATAACACGATCGGTTTGATACAAGTGTTTGGATTCTCCCAAATAATTTAAGGCATCTTCTACCAACATATTGAAGGTTCTTTCACTGATTGACAAATTGTTAGGCGAACTCCAATCGATATGTTTGGCTGTGGATCTGTGTTTGACAATCACCGTATCTTTCGGACTCCTTCCGGTGGACTCTACAGGGGTCCACGTGGCAAGAGCACCGCTTTCGGAAACTATCGCTTCCCTGTTCTTAACAGCAGCTTTAATCATTTGTGAGCGCTTCGGATTTTTGACAATATCCTTGCGATGTTTTTTGATAAAATGTTTGATTTTTTTTCTATTGTCCATACAATATATTTTTAAGTGTCGTAAAAATAGTATAATTTTTTAATTTAAATTAAAACAAAAATCGATTTTACCGATTGCAAAATTTATGATGTTTATTTTTTTGTGGCCAGTCGTTATCAAAACAAAAATTTTCCCGCTACACGGGAACATATAAATATGTAAAATGATATGGCCGGATTAACGATTATTGTTTATTTTTGAAACCTGATAAATTAAATATGCTATGAAAAAAATATTATTGATTGGAGCAGGCAAATCCACATCGTCTTTAATGGCTTATCTTAAAGACCATGCCGGAAAAGAAAATTTAGAAATTACGATTGTGGATAAAAATTTGTCATTGGCACAAAAAATCGCCGGGGATGATCAGCATTTTATCCTCAAAACGGCTAATATTTTTGATGATATTATTCGCGGGACATTAATAAAAAACACGGACTTGGTAATTTCCATGTTGCCGGCGCGTTTTCATATGCAGGTTGCTCTCGATGCAGTCAAATACGGTAAACATATGGTAACCGCTTCATATATCAGTGACGAACTTAAAGCCTTGAACGACAAAGTCACAGCCAAAAACCTGGTTTTTATGAATGAAATCGGACTGGATCCGGGTATAGATCATATGAGTGCCATGCGTATTATTGATAAAATCAAACAAAACGGCGGTCAAATGGAACTGTTTGAATCTTTTACCGGGGGATTGGTAGCCCCTGAAAGCGATGATAATTTGTGGCACTATAAATTTACTTGGAATCCGCGTAATGTTGTCGTTGCCGGACAAGGCGGAGTTGCCAAGTTTTTGCATGCCGGCAAATACAAATATATTCCTTATCACCGGTTGTTCAGACGTACCGAATTCTTAGACATAGACGGTTACGGCCGTTTTGAAGCATATCCCAACCGTGACTCGTTAAAATACCAATCGGTTTACGGATTGGAAAATATTTCCACACTGTATCGCGGGACTATCAGACGGGTCGGTTTTTCACGGGCTTGGAATATTTTTGTGCAGCTCGGCATGACAGACGATACTTATATCATGGAAGATTCGGAAAACATGACCAAACGCGATTTTGTCAATAGTTTTTTACCGTTTAGCCCTTATGACTCGGTTGAATTGAAACTGCGTCATTATATGAATATTGATCAAGACGATGAATTGTGGCTTAGATTGGAAGAATTGGATTTATTTGACGGCAAAACTAAAATCGGTTTGAAAAATGCCACCCCGGCACAAATTTTACAAAAAATATTAGAAGACAAATGGACGCTCAAACCCCAAGATAAAGATATGATTGTCATGTATCACAAATTCGGTTTTAAAAAGGACGATAAATTTAAACAGATTGACTCTCAATTGGTTGTCAAAGGCGAAAATCAAATTTATACGGCTATGGCTAAAACCGTCGGTTTACCGGTTGCCATTGCATCATTAAAAATATTGAACGGCGAAATTAAAACACCCGGCGTACAATTACCCATAACCAAAGAAATTTACAAACCGATTTTAAAAGAATTGGAAAATTACGGCATTGTTTTTAACGACAAAGAAGTCCCGTTTCAATGTTACGACCCTGATAAAATTAACTGACCAATGATATCCGGCATGCCCGGAACTTTGGTTTGGTAACAAATACAATAATAAAAATTTGACTTTATCGTTTATTATGAGTCTGCCTATCCCGGAAATAGCGGATTAAATAACAAGCAAACGTAAAATGCCCGGGTCGTATTAAAAAAATGTAAGTCAGTATTTTACATTTCAATAATAAATATTATATTTGCACCCCGGTTTAACCTCCTTTTCGGAGGTATTTTCCTGAAAAAAAATGCAATAAAAACCGGTTTGCCAGGAAAACAACAAAAAATACATAACATTAAAAAATTAAGATTATGACAAAAGCAGAAATTGTTACCAAAATTGCCGAAAAGACAGGATTGGACAAAAAAGATGTCTTGACAGTTGTAGAGCATTTTATGGATGAAGTTAAAAACAGTTTGACTTCCGGAGAAAATGTTTATTTAAGAGGATTTGGAAGCTTTGTTAATAAGTATAGAGCTGAAAAGATCGGTAGAAACATTTCTAAAAACACTTCTATTAAAATTCCGGCTCATTACATTCCGGCTTTCAAACCCAGCAAATCATTTGTAAATCAAATTAAAGAAAACGTAAAACCATAAGAATTATGCCCAGCGGAAAAAAAAGAAAAAGAAAAAAAATTGCAACACACAAACGTAAAAAAAGAAGTAGAGCAAATAGACACAAAAAGAAAAAGTAGGATAACCTACTTTTTCTTTTAAAAACATTTTAATAACGATTAAAATCGTTATCATAATCGATCATTGACATATTAACCCGCAGATAAATATCTGCATAAAAACAGAAGGAATGGATACAGAATTAATTATCCGGTCTAATCCTTCCGCTATTGATTTTGCTTTATTAAAAGACGGCAAACTTACAGAGCTTCATAAAGAAGAAACCTCAAATAAATTTAACGTAGGCGATGTTTATATGGGTAAAATTAACAAAGTCATTCCCGGATTGAATGCCGCTTTTGTAAATGTAGGTGCCCAAAAAGACGGATTTTTACACTATCACGATTTAGGTCCGCAAATAAAATCACTCGTTAAATATACCAAACAAATTCAATCGGGTAAACTAAAAGATTTTTCATTGAAAAATTTTAAAAAAGAACCCGATATTGACAAATCAGGGAACATAAAAGATGTTTTAAAAGCCAAACAAAGCATCGTCGTTCAGATTCTCAAAGAACCTATATCAACCAAAGGACCGCGATTAACTTCCGAATTATCATTAGCCGGTCGATACCTGATTTTAGTACCGTTTTATGACAAGGTTTCCGTCTCACAAAAGATTGCAGATGAAGCCGAAAGAAACCGTCTTAAAAGGCTGGTTCAAAGTATTAAACCGAAAAATTTCGGCGTGATTATTAGAACAGCCGCCAATGAAAAAAAAGTAGCGGATTTGGATAAAGACCTGCAAAACCTCCTCAATAAATGGCAGGTTTTGTCTCAAAAAATTCAAAATGCCCATCCACCGCAACGGATTTACGGTGAAGATAACAGAGTAACGACCATGTTGCGTGATATTCTCAACGATTCATTTACCAAAATTGTCGTAGATGACGAACTTTTATATCTCGAAATTTTGGACTTTATTAAACAAATCGCTCCCGATTTGGAATCTATTGTCAAATTGCACAACTCATCCACGCCGATTTTTGAAAAATACGGTATAGAAAGACAAATTAAATCTTCATTCGGTAAAACCGTTATGATGGACAAAGGGGCTTATCTTATCATTGAACACACCGAAGCCATGCACGTAATAGACGTCAATAGTGGAAATTCTTCAGACAAAAGTCAATCACAGGAAGAAAATTCATTACAAGTCAATCTGAAAGCGGCAACCGAAATTGCCCGTCAATTGCGTTTACGGGACATGGGAGGTATTATCGTCGTCGATTTTATCGATATGAAAAGCTCCGACAATCGTAAAAAATTGTATGAACATATGAAAAATGTCATGGCAGATGACCGTGCCAAACACAAGATTTTACCATTGTCACGTTTCGGATTAATGCAAATTACACGGCAACGTTTCAGACCCGAACGAAATATCAATACCAAAGAAAAAAATCCAAGTTTGGTTCACAAAGAAGAAACGGATGCCCCTATTACCTTGATTTCCAGATTCGAAGAGGATATCAAAAACTTGACCACGCAAGGACATAAACACATACACTTGCATGTTCATCCTTTTATTGCCGCTTATTTGACCAAAGGTTTTTGGTCTATCAAACGTAAATGGCAATGGCGATATAAAGCCAAAATTAAAATTCAACCGCGTGATTCTTTCAAATATTTGGAATACAAATATTTTGCACCTGATAATTCGGAATTAAAACCTTAAAAAAAGAGGCTGTCTCAAAAGGGCAGCCTTTTTTTGTTTTTTGTAAAAAAAACGGGAGAATTTCTTCCCCCG
Organism: Flavobacteriales bacterium; assembly: GCA_027024205.1. Lineage (GTDB taxonomy): Bacteria > Bacteroidota > Bacteroidia > Flavobacteriales > Flavobacteriaceae > WGBX01. The sequence continues at coordinate 11,016 of JALVST010000105.1, forward strand.
TTCCTAAAGATTTTGTATCTTTAGGTAT
>JALVST010000106.1 GCA_027024205.1 Flavobacteriales bacterium
TTATGGTACAAATATATATCCGGGATATAAGGGAATGCAAATTTGATTTGTAAACGTTGTAAAATAGTTTATAAGCGTCAATATTTATTTGTTTATTAATAAGTTGTCAAAAAAAGCACGTTGAAGGAACCAACGTGCTTTATAACACAAACAAATTTATCACACAAACAAACATAATAAATTATAGTACAAACATACAGCCGGTTTGTAATGAAATACAAATTTGATTTGTATACGTTGTAAAAAAATTTATAAACGTTATTCTTTGTCTTTTAAAAAGTTTTTGACTGCAGTTTTTTTTCTGAAGGATACCGGGATCTTATGATTATTTTCGAGTATGACAAGGTCATTTTTGATTCCGGATATATATTTTTTGTTAACTAAATGAGATTGGTGGGTTCTGATAAACAGATTCTCCGGTAAAATATTTTCGAAATGTTTTAAATTTTTTGAAGCTAAAATTTTGTTATTTCCCGTTACAATCATGGTATATGCGCCGTCTGCTTCGAGTCTGATGATATCGTTATAATGCACAACGTGAGTTTCTCCGGCTGTTTTAATTGTAATGATTTGTTCAGCCTCCAAATCCAGTTCTTGTAATTTGTGATATTCTTCAAATTCATGTTTTTTGTCCAAAGTTTTTTGGACGGCAATTTTAAATTCTTCGGGGTTAATGGGTTTCAATAAGTAATCAATGGCGTCGTATTTAATCGCTTTGATTGCGTAATGGTCGTAAGCGGTTGTAAAAATAATTTGGAAATCGATTTTGTCTAATTTTCTTAAGAAGTCTAATCCCGTTCCGTCTTCCAAACGCACGTCGAGAAAAACCAAGTCCGGTTTTTTTTCATTGACAATAGCAACGGATTCGGATACGGTTGCAGAATAACCGACAATATCAAAAGTATCCGGAAAAAATTGATGTAAAAAGAATCGGATTATATTACGGGCATCAAGTTCATCTTCTATAATTAAAACCTTCATATATTTTAATTTGTTTGTTATACATTGTGTGACTCATTTGTGTTGTGTTAGTCGCTAAGATAATAATTTTTTTAATCGAATTGGCTTTTTTTTAAAATATTTTATAAAATTATTTTTTATATCACATAATATTAAAACAGAATTCCACTTTGGTCCCTTGCTTCACCCCGGTTATTTTAAAACTTTCGTAGATATCTTTACCCCATATAAGCAGTCGTTTTTTAAAGATATCCATAGCGTGTTCTTTATTATCTTTGTCAGAGGGATTGTAACCTGCTCCGTTATCTATGATTTCAAAGCATATTTTGTTGTTTTTTTTCAAAACATTGATGGTAATCAGTCCCTTATAAGAAATATTGGCAAAGCCGTGTTTGATGGCATTTTCTACAAAGGGTTGCAAAATCATAGGTGGCACAAAATAATCTTTGTCTAAAAGTTCTTTGTCCACATTAATTTGATAATCAAATTTGTCTTTGAAACGGAATTTTTGAGTATCCAAATAATTCCTTATCATATCCAATTCTTCTTGTATTTTGATTTGTTTTTTACGGATATAATCAAAATTTTGCCGCATCAATCTGGCAAATTTTGATAAATATGTAGCTGATATGATAGGATTGTTCTCAAGGAGTGAATTTTGTATGGAGCTCAATACATTAAAAATGAAATGCGGGCTCATTTGTGACCGCAATATCTTTTGTTCCAACACGATTAGTTCTTGTTTATGTTTTAAGATGTCAAACCGGTTAAATTGGAATGAGATAATTAATCCCAGAATAAAAACAATTATTATGAAGATAAATATAATTTTGTTCTTTTTATTGATTTTTTTGGCTTGTAACAGTTCTTTTTGTTGGTCCAGTAATTTCATGTTGTTTTGCAAAGCTTTGTTATTGCTTGCAACGGTCATTTTTTTGTTAAGTTGTATTATTGAATCTTTAATATTAACCAAGTGTAAAATAGCCGTATCGTTTTTTTGTTTCAAGATTAGTTTTAAAAGTCTGTCATATAATTGAACCTTTTCTTTTATGTCATTACTGATTTTGATAACTTTTTCCATATAGAATCTGGCAGAGTCGATTTCGTTCAATTTTTCGTTTAATTTGGAGATACTTAGGTAAGTGCGAACGGGTTTGATATTGTTACGGGCGGCAATATCCAATGCCTTATTATAATATTCGTAAGCTTTTTTTTTGTCATCTGTTTCGTCAAAAGTCAGAGTGCCCAGATTAGTATATAAAATCATCAAATTATAAGGTTCTATTTTGTCTTCAATATGAAGGTCTAAAATTTTGTTAAGATATTCGATAGCCGGTTCGTTATTTTTTTGTTTTTTATAAACCATGGCTATATTGTTGTAAATGATGGACATGCCGATAGTATCTTTGATTTTTTTGTATAAATCGGCTGTTTTCTTTAAATATTTTATGGTATTGCGTATGTCGTCATTCAGATAATATATATGTGCCAATTCGGTATAGGCATGGCTTATTATTTCAGGGTTATTGAGTTCCGTGCCTAGGTTAAGTCCTTTTAAAATATTTTGGCTGGCTATTTTTGTTTGTCCCATATCGGTATATGCGGCTCCCAAATGAATGTAGCTCTCGGCCAATATTTTTTTGTTTTTTCTTTTCTCAAAAAGTTTTACGGCTGTTTCAAAATCTTTTGCGGCATAATCCATTTTGTCCATAAAATAATAAGCCTCTCCTCTTTGGTAGTATAAGTAAGGTAAGAGAGAGTCATTGGTATTAAATTTCATCAGACTGTCCCATTGGGCAACACGTTTGTAAACGGGGTATGTTTTGACTCTTTTTTTAAATTTTTCAAAATTAAATTGTCTGGTCTCCTGTTTATTATTACATGAATTAAAAAACAGGAAGGAAGCGAATAAAGCAAAAAACAAACCGATATGTTTAGGGTAAAATGTCACTAACTTGAAAAATTTGACAAATGATACCTTAAATATAGGTAATTTTTTATTTATTTTAACTGTTTTTTTTTAGAAAAGTCCAAATTTTTACAAAAATCAGTAAATATTTTGTAATAACTATACAACATATTGACTTATAATTCTCGGATTTAGTTTTTTTTAGAGAGGGGTTATTTTTTTATGACTTGAAAGCAAAATTCAACTTTGGTACCTTGCTCCAACCGGCTTATTTTAAAACTGTCATAAGCATCTTTTCCCAAGATGAATAGTCGTTTTTTAAAGATACTTAAAGCGTGTTCTTTATCGTCGTCTATGGGCGGCATATATCCCGTGCCGTTATCGATGATTTCAAAACAAATTCTGTCGTCTTTTTTTAATACGTTGATGGTAATCAAGCCTTTATATGAGATATTGGCAAAACCGTGTTTGATGGCATTTTCTACAAAGGGTTGCAAAATCATAGGTGGAACAAAATAATCTTTGTCTGAAAGTTCTTTATCCACATTAATTTGATAATTGAATTTGTCCTTGAAACGGAATTTTTGGGTTTCCAAATAATTCCGTAACATACCCAATTCTTCTGTGAGTTTAATCTGTTTTTTTTGGATGTAATCAAAATTTTGCCGCATCAGTTTGGCAAATTTTGACAAATAGGTAGCCGATACAACCGGATTGTTTTCAAGTAATGAATTTTGTATGGAGCTCAATACATTAAAGATGAAATGCGGGCTCATTTGTGACCGCAATATCTTTTGTTCCAACACGATCAGTTCTTGTTTATGTTTTAAGATGTCAAACCGGTTAAATTGGAATGAGATAATTAATCCCAGAATAAAAACAATTATAATGAAGATAAATATAATTTTGTTCTTTTTATTGATTTTTTTGGCTTGTAATAATTCTTTTTGTTGGTCAAGAAGCATGATGTTTTTTTTCAGTACTTTTTGATTATTTTTATTGACTGTTTCATGATTGAGTGTGTTTAATGAATCTTTAATCTTTATCAATTTAAGTAGAAATGTGTCATTTTTTTGTTTTAAACTCAGCCGTATCAGTATGTCGTACGAATTGACCAGCTCTTTATAATCATCGTTTTTATTAATAATGATGGATTTTTTGGCGTAATATTTTGCCGAATCAAGCTGATTTGTTTTTTCAAATATTGAAGCTAAAAATTGGTAAGCAAAAATAGGTTTAATACCGTTTTTGCGGGAAATTTCCAAAGATTTGTCCAAATACTTCAATGCTCTTTCTTTATTTTTTGTAACATCATAAGTAATATGCCCCAGATTGTAATAAAGAATTGCCAAATTATAAGGTTCTACATCACTTTCTTTTGGATTAAGTTCCTTTATTTTTAAAAAATAATCGAGTGCTTCCCTATTACGTTTTTGGTTTAAATAGATCATGGCAATATTATTGTATACCATGATCAGGCTCGGCGTATCATTGATTTCTTTATAAATACCGGCTGATTTGTTCAGGTATTCTATACTTTTGTCGTAGTCTTTGTTTTTGAAAAAGATTTGTGACAACTCACTATAAGCCAAGCTCAGAATTTCCGGTTTATCTATTTTTTGAGCCAAATTAAGACCTCTTAAAATATATTGACTGGCTATATCTTGTTCTCCTAAGCTATTATAAGAGGAGCCGGTGTAAATATAACTTTTGGCCAGCAATGCTTTATTTTTTCTTATTTTAAAAAGTTTAATGGCTTTTTTAAAATCTTTAATCGCTTCCCTGTTTTTACTCAAAAAATAGTGGGTATAACCTCTTTGGTAATATAGATAACCGGCTAACGTATCATATTTATGCAGTTTGATTAAACTGTCCCATTTGGCAATACGTTTCTTGATAGGTGCTTGAATTATTTCTTTTTTTACTTTTTCAAAATCAAAATTTCCGGATTTTTTCTTTTGACACGAATAAAAAAGTATTGTTGAAAAAAAAATAATATGTTTGAGATATAGGTTTCCGGTTTTCACGTTCTGAATTTATTTGGCAAAAATAAACTAATTTTTAAAAAAAATGGGCTTTTTGAAGCATATTTTAACATTTTGAGAGGTATTTAAAATAAACAGATTGACAGAAACTTGGATTAATGTATAATATGTGATTTTTTTATGTTTTTCTGTTTTTTGTTGATTGATTTCAAAGCAAAATTCTACTTTTGTCCCTTGTTTCAGCCGGGTGATTTTAAAACTGTCAGAGATCTCTTTTCCGTAAAAGAACAAACTTTTTTTTAAAGATGTTCAAAGCGTGTTCTTTGCGGTCTTTTTTGGTTGGATTGTCCCCCGTGCTGTTATCTATGACTTCAAAACAAATTTTGTCATCTTTTTTTTACTACATTAATGGCAATCAGACCTTTATAATTAATGTTGGCAAATCCGTGTTTGATGGCGTTTTCTACAAAAGGTTGTAAAATCATGGATATTAAATATGACCAACTATCAAATCCTTTGTTATGTTTGTCTGTACTGTGCTCTTTTACAAGTTTAATAAAAATTGAACGGTCAAGTCTTTGGATAATTTGAGCAAATAATGTTATCTTTGTCATAAGAGAATGGTGTTTTATTGTTTTATAACTCAAAGTTAATTGAGATTTTTAAATACCATTCTCTTTTTATATTATTTTTTCAAACGTTTAGGACGGGATTGATTAGAAATCATAAAACTTGTCAATTTATATTGAAAAAAGGAATATTTAGCATACATTTTCGGATTTTTTCCGATAAAAATTATTGGTAATTTATTGTCGATAAGTGACATGCCGGAAAAAGATAATAATTCTTAATGTTGTATAATCAGTTTTCGGGCTATAAATATTTTTTATATTTGGTTCAAATAAAAATTATAATGTCAAACAATCGAATTTTGATGATTTATACCGGTGGAACAATCGGTATGTATAAAGACTTAGAGACTGGCGTTTTGGTTCCGTTTGATTTTACGCAGTTGCTTAACCGGATACCGGAATTGCAGCTGATAGACAAAGAAATTGATACTATCTCATTCGAGCAGCCTATCGATTCGTCCAACGTCCGTCCTTATCATTGGGTGCAATTGGCTGAGATTATAGAACAACATTATGACAATTATGACGGTTTTGTCATTTTACACGGGTCCGACACGATGGCTTATACGGCTTCAGCTTTGAGTTTTATGTTGGAAAATTTGTCCAAACCGGTGATATTTACAGGTTCGCAATTACCTATCGGTGATCTGCGTACCGATGCCAAAGAAAACATCATTACTTCCATACAAATAGCAGGTAGTTATGAAGGTGACCGTCCGGTAGTCCCCGAGGTAGGGATTTATTTCGAATTTAAACTTTTGCGTGGTAACAGAACGCTTAAAGCCAGTTCCGAACATTTTAACGCTTTTGATTCGCCCAACTATTTACCTTTGGCACAGTCCGGCGTCGATCTTAAATTTTTTAAAAACCGTATTTTGCCTGTCCCTGACGGTATTTTCAATGCACATACCGGTTTGGAAGAAAATATTGTTGTTGTAAAATTACATCCCGCTATTACCGAATCATATCTTTCTCATATAATTAATTTACCGGAGATAAAAGCAATAATTCTGGAAACATACGGGTCGGGGAATGCACCGGTTGCCGGTTGGTTTCTCGATTTGATAAGAGAGGCCATTGAAAACAAATCTATACATATAATTAATATAACGCAATGTCAAAAAGGGCGTATTGTTCCTGATAAATATGAAACGGGACGAAAATTGATGGCCATAGGTGTGTATAACGGTAAAGATTTAACAACCGAAGCGGCCTTGACCAAAATGATGTATTTGTTGAGTAAAAAATTATCACGGAAAGGTATAAAATCGGCTTTTGAAAGACCGTTACGAGGAGAAATGAGTTGAAAAGCATCTTCAATTCTTTGAAAAATGTAAAAAAAATATACTGTTTTTTTATCAATAAGAAAATTTTTCATCCTTAAAATACCAAAAAGTTGTAAATTTGCGTTGTTTATTAAAGAAAAGAACGAAATTTGGTCTTTCAATGAAAACCAATTATATTTGTGGCGTTGGAGAGATGACCGAGAGGCCGAAGGTGCACGCCTGGAAAGCGTGTGTGCGTCACAAGCGTACCGAGGGTTCGAATCCCTCTCTCTCCGCTAGATACAAAAATTATATGTTTAACCGAAATAAATTAAAAACTATTAAATTAAAATCGATATGAAAAAAGTATTTACTATCCTGGCTATTGTAGGAATGTTGTTTTTTGTAACATCTAACATTCAAGCACAAGACTCACAAGCGAAAACTGAAAAAAAAGTTGACCATGCTAAAAAATCAGATGCAGCGGCAACAGATACGGTATCTTTTCATCAGGAACTCAAAAAACGTTTTGTCGAAGGCGGTCCCGCTTTTATGGGAATTGTATTGTTAACTTTAATTTTAGGATTGGCCGTAGCCATCGAAAGAATTATTTATTTGTCTTTTGCCGATACCAATACCGATAAATTATTGGAAGAAGTTGAAGCCGCTTTGGAAGAAGGCGGGGTTGAAGAAGCTCAAGAATTATTAAGAGAAAAGAAAGGACCTATCGCTTCTATTTTTTATGAAGGTTTGGAACGTATGGACGAAGGGGTTGATGCCGCCGAAAAAGCCGTTATTTCTTACGGTAACGTTCAAGTGGGACAATTGGAAAAAAATGTCTCTTGGTTGGCTTTGTTTATTGCCGTCGCGCCGATGTTCGGATTTATGGGAACGGTAATCGGTATGATTCAGGCTTTTGATAAAATTGAAGCAGCCGGAGATATGCAACCCTCATTGGTAGCAGGTGGTATCAAAGTGGCATTATTGACAACCGTATTCGGATTGATTGTCGCTATTATTTTACAAGTATTTTACAATTTTATCATTGCAAAAATTGATAGTATTGTCAATAAAATGGAAGATGCTTCCATCTCACTGGTTGATATGTTGGTAAAATATAGTCACAATAAATAATTTTTATTACAATGGATAAAAAAATAAGTTTAATAAGTAAAATCATAGTAGGAGTTATCGCCGTAATAGGACTGATATTTTATATTATGATTATGAAAGATACCGAAGAGGCCGGAGGAGCCATTGATGGCATGCTTAAATTCACGTATTTCGTGTTGTTTGTTGCCATATTGGCTTCTATCTGGGTATGGTTAAAAGAAATGATTTCACATCCCAAAAAATTAAAACAAACCGCTATCGTTACTACCATATTTTTATTTATAGTTGCTATTGCCAAATTTGTTTTGGCTTCAAACAAAGCCGAGCATTATTATCCTAATATTGATGTTGATCCGGTAACTTCCAATTGGGTCGACACAGGTTTATATACATTTTATATTCTCGGAACAATCGCAGTACTATTGATGTTCTTATCTCCGGTTTTGTCAACATTAGGAGAAAAAAGAACCGGAGTTGTCGAAGAATATGAAGAGGAATATGAAGAAGAAAGTGATAGCGAAGAATAATTAAATTTTTTTAAAATTATTAAAATGGCTAAAAGAAAATTACAAGAAATCAATGCCGGTTCCATGGCGGACATAGCATTTTTGCTATTGATATTTTTCCTGGTTACCACTACTATGGAAAGTAATTACGGTATCAGGAGAAAATTGCCGCCGCCGGTCGATAAAAACCAACCGCCACCACCGGTTATCAAAAAGAAAAATGTGTTGGAAATCGTTATCAACGGTCAAGATAAGATGTTGATAGAAGAAGAACCGGCCGATGTGAAGGATGTCAAAAGAATTGCCATTGAATTTATTACTAATAACGGAAAAGACCCCAAATCATCCGATAATCCGCAAAAAGCTGTTATCAGTATCAAACATACCAGGGAAACCAGTTATAAAATGTACATCTCGGTATATAATGAGTTGATTGCGGCTTACAACGAAGTAAGAAACCGTTATGCCAAACAAAAGTATGGCAAACCTTTTGACAAATTAACAGAAGATGAACAAAAAGCGGTTAAGGATGTTTATCCGCAAAAAATTGCAGAATCATTACCAAAAAGTTAAGTTATGGGTAAATTTTCAAAGAAAAAAGACAGCGGAACACCGGCTATCTCAACAGCTTCTTTACCGGATATCGTTTTTATGCTTCTGTTTTTCTTTATGGTAGCTACCGTAATGAGAGAAAACGGAGAAAGAAAAGTAACGGTAAAAATGCCGGCAGCTGATCAAGTAAAAAAAATAGAAAAAAAAGGGTTAGTGTCTTATATTTATGTGGGAACGCCTATCAAAAAATACCAAGTCAAATATGGAAAAGAACCACGTATCCAGTTAGATGATGCTTTTGCCAATGTCAGTGATATAGGGCCTTTTGTTTTGAAAGAAAGAGCTGCTAAACGCGAAGAAGAAAAACCCTTAATGATTACCTCTATCAAAGCCGATGAAAATGTCGGTATGGGAATTATTACGGATATTAAAGAAGAATTGAGAAAAGTCAATGCGTTAAAAGTCAATTATTCAACTAAAAAAGGAGACGTATTATCTAATTTTAAGAAATAAGATTTTTCATAAATTTATAATTTATAAACCGTTTCATTTTTTGAGACGGTTTTTTTTTGTTGTATGTTATGTAATTCGTATTAAAATTTATCATTTTTTTGAAGTTGAAAAAAAATCAAGATTAACAAAAAATGATGTAATTATCATAAAAATTAACATTAGAAACCGAATTTGTTTGACTTTGTATTGGACAGTTTAAAAAATATGATTATATTTGACTTTACAAATTTAAAATTTAAAAACTATGAAAAAAACATTTACCTTATTATTCTATGTGTTGCTTGCTTTTAGCTGGCAAGTAAATGCACAGTATTTTACGGAAGATTTCGAAAATGGCGGAAATTTTCCAACCGGATGGACATTAAGTCCGGGAACAGGTGATGACTGGGCTATTGATCAAGGAGATGAACATGGACCCGGTTCAGCTCAAAGTGGCACTTATTGTGCGTTTTTTAATGATTATGATTACAGTTCAGGTACTGTTGCCGAGATGATAACACCTGTTTTCGATTTGTCAGCTGCAACTGCTCCCGAATTGAGATTTTGGTATTACGATGGAGGTGGTTCTGACACGGTTGAAGTATTAGTTTCAACGGATGGAACTACTTTCACTTCTGTTTATACAACAGCTGATACAGTAACTCCTTGGACGGAAATAGTTGTTGATTTATCCAGTTATGCCGGTGAAGCAACGGTAACTATTTCGTGGAAAGGAACAAGTATTTTTGGTTTAAGTAATCCACATGTTGATAATATTACAGTTGCTGAGCCACCTGCTTGTCCGGCACCTAGTGGTTTAGCAGCATCTAACATCTCTAATGATTCCGCAGATTTATCTTGGACCGAAAACGGTTCGGCCACAACTTGGAACATTGAATATGGCCCTACCGGATTTACACAAGGTTCGGGAACCGTTGTAGCGGTAACAACTAATCCTTATACTTTGACCGGTTTGACTTCAAATACGTCATATGACTTTTACGTACAATCCGATTGTGGCAGTGGTAGCGTAAGTGTTTGGAGTGGCCCTTATACCTTCTCAACAAACCCTGTTTGTGGTGATACTTTCTATGATGACGGAGGACCTAACAATAATTATTCTAATAACCTGAATCAAACCATTACTTTATATCCCGCCACAGCCGGTGATGTAGTAACAGTTACTTTCAATAGTTTTGATATGGAAGAAGGTTGGGACGGTATGATGGTTTATAACGGTCCTGATAGTACTTATCCTATTTTCGATTCCGGTTCTACATTCGGAAGACCTGCTTGTCCTAACGGTGCTTGGACCGGAGCGCCCGGTGATCAATACACAGCCGACGGTCACAGTTTTACTTCAACCGATGCATCCGGGGCCTTGACCTTTGTATTTACTACAGATGGTAGTGTTTCACATCCCGGTTGGGAAGCCGTCGTTTCTTGTGGTCCGCCGCCAACTTGTCCGGCTCCTATGGATTTAGCTGCGTCTAATATAACTATTGACTCTGCTGATTTGTCATGGACTGAAACCGGTTCTGCCACCGCTTGGAATATTGAATATGGTCCTGCCGGGTTTACACAAGGGTCAGGAACCGTTGTGGCGGTAACAACTAATCCTTATACTTTGACCGGTTTAACTACAAATACAACATATGACTTCTATGTACAGGCCGATTGTGGTGGTGGTGACGTGAGTGCTTGGACAGGTCCTGAAAGCTTTACGACACTTTGTGATACCCAAGCATTACCCTATACACAAACTTTTGATAGTGATTCCGATTGTTGGACGGTTGAAAATACCAATGGAGATAGTTTAACTTGGACGCGTGCAACAAATACTACGGCTATTTCTTGTATAGCAGATAATACGGACTATGTTATGTTTGTAGGTTATAATTCAAGTCAGGATATGGATGACTGGTTGTTTAGTCCCGGTTTTAACTTGACGGCTAGTAACAACTATACCATTGCATTCTCATACGGAAATGACGGTGGAAGTACATATCTCGAAAATATGGATGTTTATTTGACAACTGCTCCTAACTCTGCCGATGCTTTGAACGGTATTCAAATTTTCACTGAAACCGGAATCAGCGATGGTTGTCATGATTTTAATGATACAAACATAACCGTACCTAGCGATGGTGTTTATTATGTCGCTTTCCACGGTAATTCACCAGCCGATCAAGATATTTTAATGGTTGATGATTTTTCTATCGACGTAACTCCCGGTGCTGTCAAAGAATTGACCAACGTTACCGGTATCTATCCTAATCCTACGACCGGAGAATTTGTTGTCAAGTCTCATGACTTGAACAACGCAGAAGTATTTGTTTATACTTTGACTGGTAAAGAAATCTATCACGGTAATATCGATAGTGACAATTATACCGTTAATTTGGCAAATGCCCGTAAAGGCGTTTATTTTGTCAAAATAATCTCTGATGATAAATCTTATGTCAGTAGATTGATTGTCAAATAATTCATTTAAATAAATTTTAATTTAAGGAGGCTGTCTTTTGAGACAGCCCCTTTTTTTTATTTGTCCGTCAAAACCGGCTTAAAAGATAAACAGGGCAAACATTCCATATTTATATTATTAAATTTTCCTAAAACGTTAATGTAACCTATTATTACGATTTGCAAACACGTTAATATCAGTTCAGTATGAGCGTACTGTTAGTAGTAGGAATAAAATTACAAAAAAACACAGCGCCATAGGAGCGACCTGTAATCCACAATATTGATAATATTATTAGGTCGCACAGAGGGACTTTATCGGATTGAATGGTATATATTTTACAAACAGGGCACCCCTATGGGACTACAAGAAAAATATCAATATTTTTTTAGGGCGTTTGCTCTGAAAGATAAAATGATTATGAAGTTATTTCATTTTTTTTTCATATATTTGTTTATTAAAAAATAAATTTTAGAAACTATGAAAAAAATAATTATTTTTTTACTTTCTGTATTTGTTGCCGGTTGGCAATTAAATGCACAAAATACCAATCCCGGTTGCGGAGATACCTTCTACGATGATGGAGGCCCTAATAATGATTATTCAAACAATTTGAGCCAAACCATTACTATAACTCCCGATAATTCCGGTGATGTGGTAACGGTAACTTTTAATAGTTTTGACATGGAAGAAAGTTATGATGGTATGATGGTATATAATGGCCCTGATACCACTTATCCTATTTTTGATTCCGGTTCGACTTACAGTAGAACAACTTGTCCCGACGGCGCATGGACAGGAGGTCCCGGTGATACATACTCGGCAGATGGACATAGTTTTACTTCAACCGATTCTTCCGGAGCTTTAACCTTTGTATTTACCACAGACGGTAGTGTAGCACATGCCGGTTGGGAAGCTGTTGTAACTTGTGCTCCGCCGCCTACATGTCCGGCTCCCACGGATTTAGCCGCCTCAAATATCACCAATAATTCCGCTGATTTATCCTGGACAGAAAACGGTTCGGCTTCTACTTGGAATATTGAATACGGCCCAACCGGTTTTACGCAAGGACAAGGTACAACAATAAGTGTTACCAGCAATCCTTATACTTTAACCGGTTTAACCGCTTCATCTTCTTACGATTTTTATGTTCAATCGGATTGTGGCGGCGGCGACCTCAGTAGTTGGGTAGGTCCGTTTAACTTCCATACAACTTGTGATGTTATTACGACATTTCCTTACGACTATGGTTTTGAAGATATGACCGCCAATTCTGAAGCCGATTGGTCCCAAAGTTGCTGGTCCGGTAATCCTGAAAATGCTACAGGTGCCAGTAATTTTGATCCACCTTTCAGATGGACTCCCATAGATGGTCCTACGCCCTCTTCCAGTACTGGCCCTGCCGGTCCTCATAGCGGTAGTATGTATGCATATACCGAAGCTTCCGGTTCCAGTGACGGCGATGTTGCCGAATTGATAAGCCCTGTTTTTGATTTGTCAAGTTTAACAGTCCCTGAATTGACATTTTATTATTTTATGTACGGTACTGCTATAGGTATACTATCAGTAGATACATACGACGGGACAACTTGGACAAATGATGTTTGGACCTTATCGGGTCAGCAACAAACTTCTGATTCTGACCCGTGGGTGGAAGCCACAGTATATTTCTCAAATAATGTCACACAAATCAGATTTAGAGCGGTAAGAGGAGCCGGATATACATCCGATTTTGCCATTGATGATATTAGCATTCATGAAGCTCCTTCTTGTCCTCATCCTACCTCTTTGGCAGTTTCAAATGTTGGACCTAATTCCGCCGATTTGTCATGGCAAGAAAACGGTTCGGCTACCACATGGAATATAGAATATGGTCCCGCCGGTTTTACACAAGGACAAGGTACAACGGTTTCTACTACCAATAATCCTTATACTTTGAACGGTTTAACAGCAGCAACTTCTTATGATTTTTATGTTCAATCCGATTGTGGTGGTGATCTCAGTACTTGGGAAGGTCCTTTTAATTTTAGAACAACTTGTGATATCATTACCTCTTTTCCTTATAATTATGGTTTTGAAGATGTGTCAGCAAATACCGAAGCTGATTGGACACAAAGTTGTTGGTCAGCGAATCCTGAAAATATTAACGGGATCGGAAGTACGGACCCTCCTTATAGATGGAATCCTACCGATAGTGCTACCCCTTCTTCCAATACCGGTCCTGCCGGACCCCGTAGCGGTAGTATTTATGCATATACCGAAGCTTCCGGTTCCAGTGCCGGTGATGTTGCTGAGTTGACAAGTCCTATTTTTGATTTATCAAGTTTGACAGCTCCCCAATTAACATTCTATTATTTCATGTATGGATCCGATATTGGTTCGCTTTCCGTGGATACCTATGATGGAACAACTTGGACAAACGATGTATGGGCGATGTCAGGGGAACAACAAACTTCTGATTCCGACCCTTGGTTAGAAGCTAATGTATATTTTGCTAATAACGTTACCCAAATCAGATTCAGAGCTATTAGAGGTAGCGGTTTCCATGGTGATATTGCTATTGATGACATTGTTATAGGAGAAGCACCTACCTGTCCGCATCCCAGTTCTTTGACCGTTTCCAATGTTACTTCCGATTCGGCCGATTTATCCTGGACGGAAAACGGTTCGGCTACCACTTGGAATATAGAATACGGTCCTGCCGGTTTTACACAAGGACAAGGTACGACAATTAGTGTTACCAGCAATCCTTATACTTTAACCGGTTTGTCCTCGGCAACCTCGTATGACTTTTATGTGCAATCCGATTGTGGTGGCGGTGACCTCAGTACCTGGGAAGGCCCTTTTACTTTTATGACAGCCGGAACTTGCGGTTTCTTTGTTGTTGATTTGATAGATTCTTATGGTGACGGTTGGAACGGCGGTTTGTTGACCGTCTTTATCAACGGTAATGTATATTTGAATATAACCTTGGATAATGGTACCGGTCCCGAATCACATTATATTCCCGTAAATACCGGAGATATCTTGTCATTTGAATATACAGCCGGTTCATTCAGTGACGAAAACCAATACATAGTATATGACAATAACAATAATGAGGTAGCAAATGAAGGAGATAACGGCACACCGGGTAATATCGGTGATCCAAGTATTCCGACAGGTTTGGAAGCTTGTCCTTCATGTCCCAAACCGACTAATCTTTCCGCTTCAAATATTACGACAACAACAGCCGATTTGTCATGGCAAGAAAACGGTTCGGCTACTACTTGGAACATAGAGTACGGTCCTGCTGGTTTTACACAAGGACAAGGAACAACTGTCAGTGTTACCAGTAATCCTTACACCTTAACAGGTCTGTCATCTGCAACAGAGTATGATTTTTATGTCCAATCCGATTGTGGCGGAGGCGATTTAAGTATTTGGGAAGGCCCCTACTCATTCATGACACCGGGAACTTGTGGATTCTTTAAAGTGGATTTATTGGATTCCTATGGTGACGGTTGGAATGGCGGTTTGTTAACCGTGTTTGTTAACGGAACAGTATTTGAGAATATGACTTTGGATAATGGAGCCGGCCCCGAATCACATTATATTCCCGTTGATACGGGTGATATTCTGTCATTCGATTATACACCGGGCAGTTATAGCGATGAAAATGAATACGTGGTTTATGACAATAATAATTTTATGCAAGCAGATGAAGGCGCCGGACAAACCGAACCCGGTGATATAGGTGATCCTTCTATTCCTACCGGTCTTGAAGCTTGTCCGTCTTGTCCCAAACCGACCAATTTATATGCGACTAATATAACAGCACATGAGGCCGAATTGTCGTGGACAGAAAACGGAACCGCTACCACATGGAATATCGAATACGGTTATTCTGGATTTGCACCCGGACAAGGAACAACTATTAGCGTCACAACTAATCCTTATACTTTGACAGGTTTGGATGCTGCTACACCATATGATTTCTATGTTCAATCTGATTGTGGGGGGGGTGATGTGAGTCTTTGGGAAGGTCCTTATAGCTTTACAACACTCTGTGACCCGCAATTACCTTATACGCAAACTTTTGATGTCAGCATGGGTTGTTGGACGGTTGAAGATACCAATGCTGACGGAAAAACTTGGACACGAGCTACTGCTCCATCTTCTTTGTCTTGTGTTTCCGGTAATGGTGATTATGTGATGTTCGCAAAATTCAGTGATACCCAAGATATGAATGACTGGTTGTTCTCCCCCGGTTTTGATTTAAGTGCCGGAACAACTTATGCAATAGAATTTTCTTATGGAAATGACGGCACTTCAGTTTTTGCAGAAGATATGGATGTGTATATTTCAACAGCAGCCAATTCAACCGATGCTTTAAACGGAACTCAAATTTTGTCTGAAACGGGTATCATTAATGGTTGCCATGATTTTACCAATTATAATATAACAGTGCCGTCCAACGGAATATATTACATAGCTTTCCACGGGAAATCACCGGCTGGTCAAGATGTACTGATGATAGATGATTTCGTTATTGATACAGCCAATAACGTTAACGAATTGACCAATGTAACGGGTATTTATCCGAATCCGACATCCGGTCAATTTGTTATTAAGTCTCACGATTTGGGAAATGCCGAAGTGTTTGTTTATACGATGACCGGTAAAGAAATCTATCACAATACAATTAATAGTGATGCATATACCGTTAATCTAACAAATGTTCAAAAAGGCGTTTACTTTGTAAAAGTAATGTCTGACAATAAATCCTATGTCAGTAAGTTGATCATTAAATAGGCTATTAAAATCTATCTATGAAAAAAAAAGAGGCTGTCTCAGAAATGAGGCAGTCTTTTTTTAATATTTTGCATCAAAAAACAATGACAAACATACTGCAACTATATTTTTTCTTTTGTTCATGATTATGTAACTTTATAAAAAATTTATAATTATGGAAAAAATGTATAATGTAAAAAATTATATAAACGGAAGATTTGCCGGGAGTGATGCAAAGTTACCTGTTTATCAAAAATATTCGGGAAAACTTTTAGCCGAAGTACCCATTGCTACTGAAGAACAAGTGGAAGAGGCGGTTGGTTCTGCTGTTGAAAGTTTACACATTTTTAAAAAATTTTCTGCCGAAAAAAGAGCGAGCATTTTAAAGGATTTACACGCTTTGCTAAAACAAAATACGGAAAAATTTAGTTACATTATTGCTGCCGAAGCCGGTAAACCCATAAGTTATGCCCGTAGTGAAGTCAATAGAGCACTAGATAATATAGAAACAGGAATCAGAGCTGTATTAGAATTTACAGGTAAACAAGTGCCAATGGATTATCTTAATGGTAAGGGTAAAACCGCATATACTTTACGTTTCCCTGTTGGACCTGTTTTGGGCATTACCCCTTTCAATTTTCCGTTAAATTTGGCTTTACACAAACTTATCCCGGCTATTGGTGTAGGAGCTCCGGTCATTTTAAAACCCGCTCCACAAGCTCCGGTAACATTGTTATTGTTAGCCGAGCTGTTGTCGCAAACCGGTTTGCCGAAAGGAGCAGTCAATATCCTATTTACATCTAATGAATTATCTCAAAAAATGGTTGAAGATGACCGGCTAAAAATTTTATCTTTTACAGGTAGTGACAAGGTGGGATGGAAGCTCAAAAGTTTGGCAGGCAAAAAGAAAGTATTATTGGAAATGGGCGGAAATGCGGCAGCCGTTGTTGACGAAACGGCTGATCTTAAAAGGGCGGCAAAAAAACTGGTTTACGGTAGTTTTCTCAATGCCGGACAAATTTGCATTTCAACACAACGGATTTATGTAGTTGAACCAGTATTTGAAAGATTTTTAGAGTATTTTATTGACGAAACCCGTCAAACCAAATCCGGTGATATGTTTGACCCCGAAGTGGTAAACAGCAGTATGATCTCCCGTAAAGACTTATTGCGTATAGATGATTGGGTAAAGGAAGCTGTCAGCCAAGGAGCCAAAATATTAGAAGGTGGAAAAATACTGAACGAAAATGCTAATCTTTATGCCCCGACTGTCTTAACTGACACAATGCCGGAAATGAAAGTATGGTCTGAAGAAGCTTTTGCTCCGATTGTTTTGGTCGAAAAAATCAAGGATTTTAAGAAAGCTGTTGCAATGGCAAACAATTCACGTTACGGCTTACAAGCCGGTGTTTTTTCAAACAATGTAAAGCATGTTTTGTATGCTCAAAACCATTTGGAAGTTGGCGGCGTTATCATCAATGATATTCCAGGTTTCAGAATTGACGGTATGCCTTACGGCGGTATCAAAGATTCCGGATTGGGCAGGGAAGGTGCTTTGTATGTGATGCAGGATTTTACCGAACCAAGATTGATTGTTATGGATAGTTAGAGTTATCTGAAAAATAAAAAGCTCCCGTTTAGGGAACTTTAAAAATATTATAAATTTATATTATTAACCCAAACTGTTAACATGTTTGGTCAATTTTGATTTTAAATTGGCCGCTTTATTGCTATGAATAATATTTCTTTTAGCCAAACGGTCTATCATTGAAACAACTTTTGGTAAAAATTTCTCCGCTTCGGCTTTGTCGGTTATTTTTCTTAAATTTTTAATAGCTGTTCGGGTAGATTTATGATAAAATCTATTGTGTAATCGTTTCTTTTGGTCTTGTCTGATTCTTTTTAATGCCGATTTGTGATGTGCCATAATTTTTTTAATTTTATTATTTGAAAACCTTGCGGTTATTATTAATTTTAGCAGTCCGTAGGGGAATCGAACCCCTGTTACCAGGATGAAAACCTGGCGTCCTAACCCCTAGACGAACGGACCGTAACAGGATAATTCCTGAGATAAATCAATTTAGCAGTCCGTAGGGGAATCGAACCCCTGTTACCAGGATGAAAACCTGGCGTCCTAACCCCTAGACGAACGGACCGTTTCATTTTGAGATGCAAAAATAATAAGAATTTTCAAATCTGCAAAAAAATAATTGAGTTTTTCTCATGGTGGATATTCAATAGGCGAACTCAGCTATAAAATGACGCTTTATACTTATTTTATTAATATTTTTGTATTGATATTTGATAGAATAATTTACTCTTAAATCTTATGAAACAATCCGTTTTTATTTACTTTCTTTTTTATCTCATTTTGCTGTCTTGTAACCGGCAAAAAACAACTTCGTCTTATTTTTTTCAAGGTGATGCTCTGGGGACGACTTATCATATTACAATTTTTCCGTTACAAAATTCAAAACCTGTAAGCAAAAAAGATATAGACAGTGTCATTGAAGTTGTAAATAATTCGCTTTCCACTTACAGACCTAATTCTCTGATTTCACGGATAAACAAAGGCGAACTGATTAAGCCTGACTATCATTTTATCAGAGTTTACCATGCTGCACAAAAGATATACAGGGAAACAGGAGGCTTATACGACCCGACTATCGGTATTTTGGTCAATGCCTGGGGATTTGGTCCCAATGAGAAAATTAAAAATATTGAAAGGGATTCGACTATCGTTGATTCACTCAAACGATATGTAGGATATGATTATTTGAGTATTGATAAAAACGGCTTTTTGAGAAAACGGTATCCGCAGGTTTATATAGATTACAATTCCATTGCCAAAGGCTATGCAATTGATTGTGTTGGAAATATGCTTGCTGGTAAAGGTTATCGAAATTATTTGGTTGAAATTGGCGGAGAAGTTTTGGCCAAAGGTAAAAATATAGCCAAAAACCGGGCATGGTTAGTGGCTATTGACAATCCCGACCGGCAACACGGCAATAAATTTATTTCTAAAATCGCTTTATCGGACCAAGCTATTGCAACTTCCGGTAATTACAGGAAATATTATGTAGATAAGAAAACCGGAAGGAAATATGTGCATACACTTAATCCGGAAACCGGTTATCCTGTCCAACGGCATATATTGAGTGCTTCGGTTATTGCCAAGAATTGTACCATGGCTGACGGTTATGCAACGGCTTTTATGGTTATGGGATTTGATGCGTCCAAAAGGTTTTTACGAGCGCATCCCGAATTGGATGCATTTCTGGTTTTTAGTGATGCGCAAGGGCATATTAAAACATTTAAAACCAAAGGCGTTAAACTTGTCCGATAGTAACGTTTTTTTGTTATTTTTAGATATGACAAGTTTTACATATCTATCAAGTTTTTTTGATAAAATTGACAATGCTTTTAGCTGCTTTTTCAGAGGCCGGTTCTTTACCCAGGAGGTTTTCCAAAACTCTGTAATCCGCTAAGATCTGACGGCGTTTATCACCTTGATTTATTTGTTGCAGTTCGGCTTTTAACACGGCCCGATTAAAATTGTTTTGCAATAATTCCGTTACTATAAGCCGTTGCATAATCAAATTTGGCAAAGAGAAATAAGGAATTTTAACCAAGTGTTTACCTATCTCGTATTGCCATTGATGGGTTTTATATACCACGACTTGCGGTACTTTAAAAAGGGCGGTTTCTAAAGCTGCTGTTCCGGACGTAACAATAGCACTGTGGCTATGCCGGAGTAAATCGTAAGTATGTCCGGAAATGACCGGTATGTCTGTGTAATATTTTGTATAATCTTGATAATCGGATTCGTTAAAAGAAGGGGCACCTGAAATGATAAATTGATATTCTGGAAAATCATTGACAATAGCCAACATGGTAGGTAACATCATTTTAAGTTCCTGCCGGCGACTTCCGGGCAGTAAGGCTATAACCGGACGGTTGTCGAGACGGAATTTTTCAAAAAATTCATTGCGACTCAGTCCTTTGTGGTTTTGAACGGCATCAACTACCGGATTGCCGACATATTCGGCTCTGATTTTATGTTTGTTGTAAAATGCAATTTCAAAGGGTAGTATAACCAATAGTTTGTCAATATATTTTTTGATTTTTTTGACACGTCCTTCTTTCCACGCCCACAATTTCGGGGCGATATAATACACGGTTTTGTAACCTTTTTTTTTGGCAAAAGCTGCTATTTTGAGATTAAATCCGGGATAATCCACCAAAATAACCGTATCGGGTTTGTAAGAAAGTATCGCTTTTTTGGTTTGTTGCAAGTTATGATAGATTGTACGTATATTTTTTATCACATCTACAACCCCCATAAAAGCCATTTGTTTATAATGAATCATTGGCGGTCGCTTGGTTACTTTGTTCATCAAATCACCGCCTAGATATTGAAATTCGGCTTTGTTATCAAGTTGTTTTATGGCTTTCATTAAATTAGCGGCGTGTAAATCGCCCGATGCTTCGCCGGCTATGATGAAATATTTCATTTTTTGAGGAATTGAGGATTTTTATTGATTTAGGATTATTTTGAACTACATAAAAGTTTATATAAGTTTTTTATCTTTTGTGTTCTTATGTGCCTTATGTGGTTTTATTAATTTCAGATTTTTCTTATCCATAAATACTATTTACTTTGATATTCAGTATTTACTTTATATCTTGACTTTTTTCATTTAATTTGAGGAAATAAAGATTTGTTTTGTTTCTATGAACGTTTCCATATATAGTGATTGTTTGTTACTTCATGCTTTATGTGCCGTTTGAATTGAATATACAAGGTCACTGAGTGATAAATGACCGGGCTACGATGCCGGTGACTTTGATACATGGTTCGCTTCGTTTTTAGCACCCGGTCACCTGCTAATGTAGGTCACCGTGTGTCCCGTCCCGATCTGTATCGGGATTGTCAGGTAACAAGCAAAATTGTATCGAGGGGCGCTTCTTTAACTTTTTCTCTTCTGCAACACAATCCTAAATGTCGTGCCTTTACCCAAAACGGATTTTTTGACAAAAATTTTTCCTTTATGATATTGTTCTATGATGCGTTTACTCAAAGATAAACCCAGTCCCCAACCGCGTTTTTTGGTCGTATAACCGGGTTGAAATATTTGTTTGAATTTTGAAGCCGGGATGCCTTTTCCTGTGTCGGTTATATCGATAAAAACCTGTTGTTCGTTATCACTTATTTTAATGGTAATATGACCTTTGCCTTCCATGGCATCAATGGCGTTTTTGATCATATTTTCTATCACCCACGAGTACAATTGTTCATTGAGTAAAACTTGCAGTTTGTCAGGTGCTTGCAAAGTGATACGCACAAGTTTGGAAGTTCTGCTTTTGATATAATGCAATGTATGTTTGGTTATTTCAATCACGTCTTGTGATTCCAGTTCCGGGATAGAGCCTATTTTTGAAAAACGTTGTGAAATAACATTTAGCCGTTGCACGTCTTTTTCAATTTCTTCTACCGGGATATCGGGATTGTTCCCGGCATTTAATATTTCAATCCAGCCCATCAATGAACTTAAAGGCGTGCCTATTTGATGTGCCGTTTCTTTGGCTAGTCCCGACCATAATCGGTTTTCGTCGGAAACTTTACCAGTATGGTAGTACATATAAACTATGGCGGCAAAAAGTAGAAAAATAGCTACTAAAATAACCGGATAATAGGTCAGTTTGCTCAATAAAGATGAATCACCGTAATATAAAATTTGATAGTCGTTATCGCCCAGATCCAACTTGAAGTGTTTATCGGTTCGTTTAAATTCTTTCAGTTTTTCTTGAATATATTCCTGTGTGTCTTTTGGTAGATTTCTATAAAAAACAACCTCTCCGTTTTTATCAACGATAATAACCGGGATTGTATGATTTTTTTCTAAAATTGCCGATGATAAATTGAGCAAGGCGGGGTTATCATCTTTGACATCCAATAATTTTTGATAAGCTGAAGCCAAAATTTCCATTTTAGCTCGTTCTTCTTGCTTGAATTCCTGCAAAAAACGGTTGGTTTCCCATAAAGTTACGGCCAAAGCCAACAGTGTGGCACTGATAAAAATTAGACGTTTATGTTGCGAAAGATAATGCCTCATCACAGGTTATTCAACGGTTACCGATTTGGCCAGATTACGGGGCTGGTCGACATTACAACCGCGATAAACGGCAATATGGTATGACAACAATTGTAAAGGGATGGTTGCCAACAAAGGTGTAAATGCTTCAACGGTTTCCGGAATTTCTATCACATGGTCAGCCAGATTTTTTACTTGTTTGTCACCTTCGGTTACGATAGCAATAATTTTTCCTTTTCGTGATTTGATTTCTTGAATATTACTGATGATTTTTTCATATTGTCCTTTTTTAGTTGCGATGACAAATACCGGCATATTTTCATCTATTAAAGCAATGGGCCCGTGTTTCATTTCGGCAGCCGGATAACCTTCGGCATGGATATAAGAGATTTCTTTCAATTTGAGTGCTCCTTCCAAGGCAACCGGAAAATTAAAGCCCCGGCCGAGATACAAGGCATTGGTTGCATCTTTGTAATGATGGGCAATTTGTTGAATATATAAATCGGTCTGTAAGGTTTTTTCTATTTTTTCTGGAATATTGGCTAATTCGGATAAATACATGTGGTATTCACTCATTGAAATAGTCCCTTTTTCTTTGGCTAATTTGAGGGCCATCATCGTCATGACCAATACTTGTGAGGTAAAGGCTTTGGTCGATGCTACACCTATTTCCGGGCCGGCATGTGTATAAGTACCCGAATCTGATTCACGCGGAATAGACGAACCGACGATATTACAAATGGCGTAAATAAAAGCTTTATGTTGTTTGGCCAATTTTATGGCTGCTAATGTATCTGCCGTTTCGCCTGATTGTGAGATGGGAATTACAATATCATTCTCTTTGATAATAGGATTACGGTAGCGAAATTCGGAGCTATATTCAACTTCCACGGGGATACGTGCCAACTCCTCAAACAGGTATTCTCCGACCAAGCCGGCATGCCATGATGTACCGGCTCCTATCATTATTAACCTGTCAGCATTTAAAAATTTGTTAAGATAATTATCAATTCCCGAGAGTTTTATCAAATTTTGCTCCAGTAACACCCGGCCACGCATTGTATCACGAACGACATTGGATTGTTCGTAAATTTCTTTCAACATAAAATGTTCATAACCGCCTTTTTCAATTTGGTCCAAACTCAGTTGTAATTCTTGTATATAAGGCACGATTTTACTGTCGTCTTTGATATTTCTGATATCCGGTTCTATACCTTTTTTGACAATAGCCATTTGTTCGTCTTCCAAATAGAGGGCATTTTTGGTAAACTCTATAAAAGGCGTCGCATCGGAGGCAATGAAATATTCGTCTTTACCGATTCCGATAGCCAATGGGCTGCCGAGACGTGCCATTACAATTTCATCGGGTTTTTGTTTGTTAAAGACGACAATGGCATAAGCCCCGACAACTTCGTTCAGAGCAATTTGTACCGCTTTGCCTAACCCGACATGCTCTTGTTTCATTACATCTTCTATCAAATTGACTAAAACTTCCGTATCCGTCTCACTTTTAAACGTATAGCCCCGGCTTAACAAAGTTTGTTTGATAGGTTCGTAATTTTCAATGATACCGTTATGAACAATCACTAAATTTCCGGAATTGGATACGTGTGGATGTGCATTGATATCGTTTGGCTCACCGTGTGTTGCCCAACGGGTATGTCCCAAACCGACATAACCTTTTTTTTCTTCCTGATTGGTAAAATGTTGTTCTAAATCGGCAACTTTTCCTTTGGTTTTTTTTAAAATCAGCTTATTATCATATAATGCTAGTCCGGCACTGTCATAACCGCGATATTCCAACCGCTTTAAGCCGTTGATAATAATGGGATAAGCATCTCGTTGTCCGATATATCCGACGATTCCACACATAATATTTGGTTATTTTGATTGTTTTAATAAACCGAAAAACATGTTGTTTATTATGTAAATATTCAAAATGTTTATCATCTCATAAAATATTTATTAATGCAAAAATAATACCATTTTTTAAGGGCCTGATGGGCTTGGTCAACCTGCTTGAATTTTTTACTGTTTTTGGATAATTAGATATTTATCATTCATTATATCTTTCCTGTCAGATTTTTGGCAAGGTTATGGATTTAAACCAATTCTTTTAAAAAACGGTACATCAATCGCACGCCGAAACCCGTTCCGCCTTTACCCTTATAATCTTGTCCGTTTTCGAGGAAAGCCGGGCCGGCTATATCGATGTGGATATACGGATATTTGGCAAAGTGTTCTAAAAATTTTCCGGCAGTTATCATGCCGGCATTCGGGCTACCGATATTTTTCATATCGGCGATATCGGATTTTAACTCTTCTTTCCATTCATCCCAAAATGGAAATTCCACTAAACGTTCATGTACTTTATCGCCGGATTTCTGTAAGTTTTTGATATATTTTTTTGGGGCATTACCCATCACAATGGCAGCTTTGTCACCGATGGCTCTGACGGCTGCACCGGTGAGCGTTGCCGCATCTATAATCACTTCGGGTTTATACCGGTTGGCATAAGCAATAGCATCTGCAAGGATCATTCTTCCTTCCGCATCGGTATTTAAAACTTCTACCGTAGTGCCGTCATACATCTCAATAACATCGCCGGGAGCGTAGGCGTTCTTACCCGGACGATTGTCGGTAGCCGGGATGAGTGCAATTACCCATACCGGTAATTTGTTTTTGGAAATGGCATCCATCGTGCCTGCCATCATTGCGGCTCCGGCCATATCACTTTTCATCAAGTCCATAGAGTGGGGCGTTGGTTTTAAACTCAATCCGCCGGTATCGTAAACCAAACCTTTACCAACCAAAACAACCGGTTTTTTGTTTTTGGCGTTGGCAGGTTTCCATTCCATAATGGTAAATGTCGGGGGAATAACCGACCCTTTATTGACAGCTAACAAACCACCCATCCGTAAGTTTTCAATATCTTTTTTGTGTAGAACTTTAACTTTTAAGCCGTCATTTTGCGTTTTTTTATGCAGTTCCATTGCCAAACGTTCGGCGTCGAGATATGATACCGGTTCGTTGACCAAGTTGCGCGCCCACAAAACAGCTTCAATTACGTGCTTAAGTTCGTCAACTTTCTTTTGACTAATGCCTTTAATTTTAACCGTATTGAGTTTATTTTTCTTTTTGTTTTTATCCGAGAAATATTTTAAAAATTGGTAATCGGACAAATACAAGCCTTCTAAAAAAGCTTCCAAATCTTTATCTTTTTCGCCTACGACAACCAATTCCGTTTCTTTATCTTTCAGTTCCGAATGAATTTTATGAGCAAATCTTCTTATTTTTTCCAAATCAGCTCCTTTCGTTTTGACCACAAACATATTATGTTTAGGTGTTTTAACGGATTGAATGTCTTCTTTGCCGAAATCCTCTTTCAACGTTGGGACTACTTTCTCACAGGGTAAAGATTTAATATCGGATTTTTTTTCGGCCAATACTACAACGTTTTTGGCTGCCTCAGGGATATTTTTTATAACTTTTATTTTCATAAAATTTTGATTTTTAAACCTTTACAAGAATTTTGTTATTTCAACTTCGATAGTCAATATCAATTTTGTATTTACACTTTTGTTTTATTGCAAATATACGTATTAGTTTGAAAAGTAAACCATACTCCGTAATATGGAAGGCTTGTTAAAAAATGAAAAAATTCCTGTTATATAATCTGCCGAGTTACGGCCTTTTGCGGTGGTAAAAGTATTTATTTTTCGTCTTAGACCGGTGACCGATTTCGCTAATTCTTCATTTACTTATTTCAACAGACGACATTATCGTATTACACGATAAGCAATCATCAAAGAGTGAAACATTCTCCGGGGCCGGACAATTCATTTCCTCTTAATTCTTGGTCAAGAAGACAAAGTAATACATATAAATAATGTATAAAATGAGATAAATGCTGCCTTTTATCCAACTGATTTTATGACGTTTAGGTAAGATGGCTAAAGGAATAATCAAGGCGGAAATGCCCATCATCCACAGAATATCGAGATTGATTAGTTTCATATTTGTGACTTGGATGGGTTTAATCATGGCGGTAATACCCAATACAGACCCGATATTGAAAATATTTGACCCTACAAGGTTACCGAAAGATAAATCTTTTTCTTTTTTAAGAGCTGAAATAACCGAAGCTGCCAATTCGGGGATACTGGTGCCGATAGCTACGACACTGACTCCTATAATTCGTTCACTAACACCTACTTGGCGAGCTAATGCTTTGGCGCCATCAACCAAAAATTCGGCGCCGGCCCAGAGAGCAACCCCACCGATAACCAGCCATATTAATATTTTTACAATTCCGGCCGTGACAGCTGCATCATCTATTTCTTCCAATTCCTCCAAACTGACTTCGCCGCCTTGTGAAGCATAATTAATCAATACGTATATGAATACAACGAGAAAAACAAATAAAATCAAGCCTTCGGTAAAACTTAAAACCAAATCGTTTTTTAGAAAATAATAAAGTAACCCGGACATCAACAACATAACCGGGATATTAAATTTATACGATACTTTTTTGATGAAGATAGGCGTTAAAATAGCTGTAGCACCAAGCACCAACGCAATATTGGCAATGTTTGAGCCTACGACATTTCCCAATGCCAGTTCGGGTGAGCCGTCAATAGCTGCTTTCATACTGACTAACAACTCAGGCAATGATGTTGCAAAAGATACCACAGTCATCCCGATAACGATCCGGGATAAATTGAATTTTAAAGATAAACCCACAGATGCCCTTACCAAATACTCACCACCGGCAATGAGCAAAATCAATCCCAAAATAATGTAAAATATGGACATGTTTTTTTAAATTTTGCCAAAAATACAAATTTATTTTTGTTTCTTTTTTTTTGACTTTTTTTTCTGTTTTTGAACTTCCAGAAGTTTTTTATACCGCCGTTCGCGATACCACCACATAAAAGGTCCTAAGATAGTTACCCCGACCAGCAAAGAAAAAATACCGTAAACGACATCTTTTTGAGTAAAATGCCAATTCCAAGAAAATACTTTGGAAAAAACAACTACAAAAATACCATAGGTAATACCGGCTTTCAAGGAAAATTTAACTGCTCCTTGTTGCCGGTTTTTTTTCCAATATTCTAAAAATCTTTTGTCTGTATTTTTAATTGATGATTTATATCGGTCCATAGAATGTTATTTTTTTTAAAGTTGTTTATTGTTTTATACTATTATACTCGTCTTTGAAATTGAGGAAATGAGGAAAGGCCGCTGGGTGACCCCGACGTACGTCGAGGCGTAGGAACAAAATCTTATCGAGGCGCATTTCATCAATTCATCAACTCAACAGTTCTCCATTTTCGATTCTCAATTAAAATGCACAATCGTGCATAAATACTTGCTACCAGTTACTTGTTACGCGCTTTAAGTAACTCATCCACATATTTTACCGCTTTTTGCAAGCGTTCTTTTTTGTTGCCTTTCAAGATAACATAGGGTTTGTTGTGTTCTTCCAAGGCCTTTTTAAAGGCTTCAAACATTTCTTGTCGTTGGTTTGGCCGGTCACGTAAATCGTCGGCTTCCCAAGGAACATCGATATAAGTCAAAAAATATAAATCATATTGATTACGCCGGGCGGCTTCGTCCAACAGGGGATCGACATAACCACCGTAATATTCTTTGGAATAGACTTTGGTTTCCAACAAATCCGTGTCACAAAACAATACGTCCGTAGCTTTTTGTGCCAACTCGTTTTCGAGTTTCATTTGTCCGATAGCAATGGGAATTAAATCTTTTTGTTCGCAAGTGCGTCGTTCGTTGTTCCAAACGTTTTGCAGGTATTCCCTGGCATATTCGGGGACCCATACCGAATTGTAATGACGGGCCAATTGTCTTGACAAAGTCGTTTTACCGGTTGATTCCGGACCAAACAAAACTACTTTGATAACATCCGACGGTTTTTGTTTTAAAAGTTCTCTGATTGATTCGTTCATTGTTTTATTTGTAAATTTTCTGTGGCCATTAATTTTTGCCATTCTTTGTAACCTTGGAAAGCTAAAATAAGAAAGATAAAATATTGAATACCGGTAAATCCGTAACCTTTAATAAAATATAATGGGACTGATACAATATTAACGGCAATCCAAAAAATCCAACTTTCCAATTTTTTATTAGCCATCAACCACATAGCTGCAAAAGCGGCACCAGTAGTAAAAGTATCGAGAAAAGGCGTGATTTTTTTAATTTCGGTCAATTTTCCCGTCGATAGATGCTGCCATGCATATTGCACACTGTCTGCAAACCCCAATTCATTGGGCATCACATTGTAATGCCGGTAAACCCAAATCACAAAAGCCGAGGTAAAAACAAAAATTCCCAATGCCCATAGGTAATCTTTTAATGAACTTTGGGTTATAGGAATATGCTTATGCGTTTTTTCATCGACAATACGGCTCCATACCCACCAACCGTAGATACTCATTAATGTATAATAAATATTGATAATTAAATCGCCGTACATCTGCCAT
>JALVST010000107.1 GCA_027024205.1 Flavobacteriales bacterium
TTGATTTGCCTACCATAGTCGTCGTATTCAATATGCGTGATAAGATCCCCGCCATTGGATGCTTGCGCATGTTTGATGTTTTCAATAGGACGCCCTAAACCGTCATAATAATTGATTTCAATACGGGAATTGCCCGAATTAGCGTTCGCAACGGTTAAAGGTTGGGTATAAACAGCCGTCTTTATATAATTCTGATCTACCATTACTTGTTAAATGGTCTTGTACTACATAAGGTTTTAACGGAAATACAATAGCTTCTCTTTCTAAACCATGAGTATAATGTCCCTCTAATCCTGTTATGTTAAAAGTAAATTTGTCGGGTTTCGTATCACCCCATAATGCAACCAAATAATTGGCAGCCGCCTTTTTTCCCAATTCTGTAATTTCAGCATCATTTAACCCTTGTATGTTAGTGTTGTTTGAGAAATTTCCGAAATAATACCTTTTAATTTCTTCATCTTGAAAGTAATACCCTCCCTCATCCGGAGCGGAACCTCTTACTTCTCTACTCACAAATCCTCCGGCATGCAAGTTCCAACCTAAACCTACAATACTACTTTCATCTTCAACACGTAATCCGGAATAAGTATAAGATAAATAAATAGGTAGTTCATAATTTTTTAGTTTGATAGTAAAGATTGGTATGTTAAGGTTTAACAAACCAATTGATGTATTAATTTCCAAATCTCCGAATCTTCCCAAACCCGCAACTTCCGGTGTTACCGGCTTGCCTATTTCCGCAACAGTTGGCTTAGTAAATTCAACAGGATCGATTCCAGCAAGATTTTGTCCATGAATCATATAATGACTAATAAAAAAAACATATTTGCAAGAAAAAATTAAAAAAAATATTAAATATTTACAATATTTTTAATAGTTAGACTTATTATTTTCATATTATCCACTCATACTATAATTTTTTCAAATTATTTTATACACTTTGCTTTCTGCTTAGTCTTTAAAATTTTTCCTCCAAAAAAATTTTCAACAAAACAAAAATCTTAATATCTTTGCGGTCACAATTTTGCGGGTGTGGTGAAATTGGTAGACACGCCAGACTTAGGATCTGGTGCCGCAAGGCGTGGGGGTTCGAGTCCCTTCACCCGCACTCATAAAACTCCGGTGTTTGCACGCCGGAGTTCTTTTTTCATTTAGTTAAAAGTTTATAAAGTTTGTAATATTGACTGTTTTGTTACTCATTAACATTTGTGATTAATATTAAGATTTCACTCCCTACTTTTGTCGGGAGTGAAATGACAACCGTATTTGTTACTTGGTACATGATACTTGCAACTAATAACTTTCAACTAAGGTTACTGAGCCTGTCGAAGAACAACTTTCAACTTTTATTAATATTTCTTATATTTGTCTCCTGCAATAATTGACCTTTAATGAATATTTATATCCAAGATTTGCTAAAAGCCATTCCCTTAGGCATTTCATTGAGTTTCTTAATCGGACCGGCATTTTTCGTCTTACTCGAAACAGCCGCTACCAAAGGCGCCAGAGCCTCTATCGTTTTGGATTTAGGCGTTATTTTTGCCGATATGGTTTTTATAGCCATTGCTTTCTTAGGCAGTTATAAACTTTTGGCTCAATTGACACATCATCCGGCCCTGTATGGTTTGGGCGGCATGATTATGATGGTTTACGGTATGATTACCATTATCCGCAAACCCAAAGCGGAAACTTTGGAAAACCAAACGGAAATCGAAATTCCGAAAAACAACTACCTCGGCTTGTTTGTTAAAGGTTTTCTATTAAATTTTATCAATATCGGTGTATTAGCGTTTTGGTTGGCAATGATTGTCATTTTTTCTCCCAAACTGGACTTAAATCCATACCGTATTGCTATCTTTTTCGGCGGTATTTTGTTCGGCTATTTTTTGATAGATTTGTTTAAAATTTTACTAGCCAAACAATTTAAATCCAAAATGACCCCCAAACGCGTGGTCAAAATAAAAAAATTTATAGGAATCGTCCTGTTAATAGCCGGTATTTACTTGATTTATGAAGGCTTTGCAGAAGATAAAAAAATTGGTATCAATAACACAATTGAACATTTTAAGGATAGTTAAAAGTTTATAAAATTGAATGAAAATTATAGCATCATAATTAAAAAAAACTCTACTTCATATACCTGTTAAAACGACTGATCCGCCTTGTTTCCGCTTTTGTATGGATACTAAAAATTACCGCCGGAATACTGATGAGTCCTAATAAATAATAAAAATAAAATATTTTATCTACTTTGAAATTTTTAAAAACAAAATACGCAACTACAAAAGTAACAATCAACATAACCGCTATGACAAACACTAATGAAACTATCGATTTCTTCGCTTTCACATCATTGACATGATAAGTAAAAACAGTCTGACACGCCGGACAAATTAATTCAAATTCTTTGCCCAATTCCCGTGCCAATACCACTCTATCCTCCGCTACGGATTTTACAGCTATTGACTGTTTACATTTTTTACACCGGACTTCTTTTTTCATTTAATTATGTTAAAATTTTTTCTTTTTCAAATCTAAGAATTTTTTATAAATAATTGAGATTTCTCATCGCACGTTCCTCAATCCGTCTAAATGTCATCTAACATTGACTTTGCCCATCAATTCATCAATTTAAAAAGTCAAAAATTATAGTTTGAATAAAAAAACACTCATCAAACAACGAAATATGCAATGAAACACTAAAAATCATCAATTCATCAATTTAAAAGACGGGAATATTGTATGAAACAATAAATAAACAACAATGAACTAAATAGGGTCTGCTGAAAAGCTCGGAAGTACATCTATTTTTTTAATTTCTGAACAGAAGACGCATA
This sequence comes from Flavobacteriales bacterium, assembly GCA_027024205.1. Lineage (GTDB taxonomy): Bacteria > Bacteroidota > Bacteroidia > Flavobacteriales > Flavobacteriaceae > WGBX01. The sequence goes on from JALVST010000107.1 coordinate 2,838, forward strand.
TAAATACTTCGATGTGAAGAAGTTAAAAAAAGAGGCATGTTTCCGAGCAGTACAAAAGTGCTGTCATGGGCGTCGTAAAATGCAAGGATCTTCTATGTTTATGTTGAAAAATAGTGCATTTATTATAGATAAAATATGTGTAATAAGCTAATTATTAACACTTTAAGCGTTTTTCAGCAACCCCTAAATAATCAGTGAAACAAACTTTCAACTCAGGTCACTGAGCCTGTCGAAGTGCAACTTTCAACTAATAAGTGGCATTTCGTCATAAAAACAAGACAAAAAAGCAGATTTTAACAGGGGTTAGTGTCTTTTTGTCGTATTTATCATTTGGAACATATTTTGCAACATTTACGGCGAACTTTAAAAACAATAAAAAACTATGAATTTCGATAAATTTACCATAAAATCACAAGAAGTCGTCCAAAAAGCCTTGCAGATAGCCCAAGGATTGGGTAATCCGCAAATTGAGAACGCTCATTTGATGAAAGCAATTCTCGAAGTGGACGAAAACGTTACACCGCATATTTTGAAAAAAGCCGGTGTGGATGTTAATTTATTAAAGCAAAAACTCGAACAATATATAAATTCATTGCCCAAACAACATGGAGGCAGTCAGCCGCAACTGTCCAGAACCGCATCCAAAACTTTAACAGATGCGCTTAATATGGCTGAAAAAATGAAAGATGAATATGTCTCAATCGAACATTTACTTTTAGCCATTTTTGACAGTGGTGATGACGTCTCCCGCATGTTAAAAGAATTGGGAGCTACCAAAAAAGCTTTGGAAATGGCTATCCAAGACGTTCGTAAAGGTAGCCGTGTGACGTCTCAAAATCAAGAAGATACCTATCAAGCTTTGGAAAAATACGCTATTAATTTGACCAAATTAGCCCGTGAAGGCAAGTTGGATCCGGTTATCGGCCGTGATCAGGAAATCCGCCGGGTCTTACAAATTTTGTCTCGACGTACGAAGAACAATCCTATTTTAGTCGGAGAACCCGGAACGGGTAAAACGGCTATTGTTGAAGGATTGGCGCATCGTATTGCCAAAGGCGATGTCCCCGACAATTTGAAAGATAAGCAAATATACGCTTTGGATATGGGAGCACTTTTAGCAGGAGCCAAATACAAAGGCGAATTTGAAGAACGCTTGAAATCAGTCGTTAACGAAGTCAAAAAATCCGAAGGCGATATCATCCTGTTTATCGATGAAATTCACACTTTGGTAGGAGCCGGTGGCGGACAAGGCGCCATGGATGCTGCTAATATTTTAAAACCGGCATTAGCCCGTGGCGAATTGCGAACCATAGGCGCTACCACTTTGGACGAATATCAAAAACACTTTGAAAAAGATAAAGCACTCGAACGTCGTTTTCAAAAAGTCATGGTCGATGAACCGGATATGGAATCCGCAATCTCTATCTTACGCGGCATCAAAGACAAATACGAACAACACCATAAAGTACGTATCAAAGACGATGCTATTATCAATGCCGTCGAACTGTCAACACGTTATATTTCCGACAGGTTTTTACCCGATAAAGCCATCGATTTAATGGATGAAGCTGCCAGTAAATTGCGTATGGAAATCAATTCCAAACCCGAAGAACTGGATAAATTGGACAGAAAAATCATGCAATTGGAAATAGAACTGGCCGCTATCAAACGCGAAAAAGACGAGAAAAAAATTAAAGAGCTCGAAAAAGAATTGGCAGAACTCAAAGAAGAACGCAATCAAATCTATACCAAGTGGAAAGAAGAAAAAGATTTGATTGATAAAATTCAAAATATCAAAAAAGAGATTGAACAAACCAAATTTGAAGCCGAAAAAGCCGAACGGGAAGGCGATTATGGAAAAGTAGCCGAAATCCGTTACGGCAGACTCAAAGAATTAGAAGATAAACTGGCCAAAGCTCAACGTGAATTGAACGAAAAACAAGCCAAATCTTCTTTGATTAAAGAGGAAGTTACCGGCGAAGATGTGGCCGAAGTCGTGGCTAAATGGACCGGTATTCCCGTTCAAAAGATGTTGCAAAGTGACCGGGAAAAACTCTTGAAACTCGAAGACGAATTACATACGCAAGTCGTAGGACAAGAGGATGCCATCAAAGCCGTCGCCGATGCAGTCCGTCGCAGCCGTGCCGGATTGAAAGACCCTAACAAACCTATTGGTTCGTTCTTATTCTTGGGAACAACCGGTGTCGGTAAAACCGAGTTGGCAAAAGCTTTGGCTAACTACCTGTTTAACGACGAAAAAGCGATGACGCGTATCGATATGAGTGAATATCAAGAGAAACACGCCGTTAGTCGCTTGGTTGGTGCGCCTCCGGGATACGTCGGTTATGATGAAGGAGGACAGTTGACCGAAGCAGTCCGTCGTAAACCGTATCAAGTCATCTTGCTCGATGAGATTGAAAAAGCCCATCCCGATACGTTCAACATCTTGTTACAAATGCTTGACGAAGGACGTTTGACCGACAACAAAGGCCGTACGGCAGACTTTAAAAACACCATTATCATCATGACTTCCAACATGGGAGCTGATAAAATTCAACAGGCTTTTGAAAATGCCAAAACCCCCGAAGAAAGGGAAAAGGCTGCCGAAAAAGCCAAACAGGAAGTCATCCAAGAATTGAAAAGACGTGTCCGTCCCGAGTTTTTGAACCGTATTGATGAAATCATCATGTTCAAACCGCTTACTAAAAAAGAAATTGAAGATATTGTCAGAATTCAACTCAACAAAGTAGCTAAAATGCTGAAAGAACAAAATATCAATGTCGAATTTACCGATAAAGCGGTTGAATATCTGGCCGAAAAAGGCTTTGATCCCGAATTCGGCGCACGTCCGGTCAAACGGGTTATCCAACGCGATATTTTAAACAATTTGTCCAAAGATATTCTCGCCGGAAAAGTAAATACCGGTTCTACTATTGTAGTAGATTACCAAGACGGACAGATTGTGTTTAAGAATAAATAAAACAACACAAACACAACCGGAAAATTCCGTCCCGAAAAATCGGGGCGGAATTTTTTATTTTATCAACTTTTTTTTGTAAATTGTATGACCGATAAAAAAAATAATAACATGAAAAAAATACTTTTATTTACCGGCGATTTTGCCGAGGATTATGAAACTATGGTACCGTTCCAAATGTTACAAATGGTCGGTTATGACGTGCATGCCGTCTGTCCGGACAAAAAACCCGGCGATACGGTCAAAACAGCTATTCACGATTTTGAAGGGAACCAAACTTACAGTGAAAAAACAGGGCACAATTTTACCATTAATTACGATTTCAATAAAGTCAATCTTGACGACTATGCCGGTTTGGTCATTGCCGGTGGCCGCGCTCCTGAATATTTACGGCTCAATCCCAAAGTTTTGGAAATGGTCAGACACTTTTTTGACCACAACAAACCGGTAGCGGCTATTTGTCACGGCGCACAAATTTTAAGTGCCGCCGGCGTACTCAAAGGTCGAAAACTGACCGCTTATCCGGCTGTCGGTCCCGAAGTCAATTTGGCAGGCGCCGAATATCAAAACATTCCCGTTGACCAAGCTTATGTCGATAGCAACCTGGTTTCATCACCGGCATGGCCCGGACATCCGGCTTTTATACGTGAATTTATCAAATTATTAGGTGGTAAATTGGAAGTTTAATTTTTTTTCAGACCTGTTAGGTTTATCAAACCTGACAGCTCATTTTATTTCTTTTGCCTTAAATAGGGCTTCCTCAAAAACACTCAAAGCGCTGAATGTTAGACGTTTATTATGAGAAATAATGTTTCTAAATGTAACTTTATTCATTGAAATTCCAGATTATCCTGCATTTATGACATTGCAATGACAAGCTTTTTATTGCCCAGAAGCACACTGCTTTTGTAACTTTTTCAGTTTGAAGTATTTATATACATCTACACTTCAAAAATCACAAAATCAATGCACTTCTGAGCTTTTGAGGAAGCCCTAAATATATCACCCTTTCAGGATTAGTAAATGTGCACAAATTACATCTCTATAATTATTCCAGCCCTTCGGGCCTTGTAAATTGAACCCCGTAGTAGTGATTTTTTTTGTTAAGTCTATTAATTTTTACGAAGCACCAACTCTAAATCTTTAATAGGTACCGAAGCGGTAAACTTACCATAATTTAGCAAAGCTTTATTTTTCTCCAATTTTTCAATGGTGGCATTGGCTTGACTGCCTTTTATACGCACTTGATCGCCGATTTCCGGCGTAAAGTTCATCGTCTTAATCTCTATTTTTTCCAAATCTTTAACCACATCGGTTGACTGCAATTCCTGCTTGACTTCTTCCTTAATTTTTTCTTGCTCTTGTTTCTGTTGTCTGCTTTCTTGTTTTTGTTTTTTACTTTGTTTTTTTGTTTTATCCAGATTTGGAAACTTTTTGTTTTTTTCTATTTCGGCCCATTTAAACACTTGTGAGGTTAGCCGTTTAGCATTCTGATGTTTGAAGTAGTCTTCAAAGAGTTTTTGGATTTTTTCGCCAGCCGTTAAGATATCATTTTCCAATTGATATAAACGGTTAAAACGATTGAGCTTTTGTAGGAGTGATTTGTTTAGTTTATCTTGTTCCTTTCGTTCTTTTTCGAGTTGAATTTTAAGCCAGTCATATTCGTGTTGCAAATCTTTCATTCTTTTGATTTCCCGTTGCATTTTGGTCAAAATCCGGTCAAACTTCACCTTATCTTTATCGACTTTTTTCTTAGCTTTGTTAATGATCCTGTAAGGAATACCGATTTTTTGCGCCACCTCAAAGGTAAACGAACTCCCGGCTTGACCTATATTCAATTGATAAGTGGGTTGCAGATTACGTGTGTCAAATTCCATATGAGCATTGACAATTTCAGGGTATTTATCGGCTATAAGTTTTAAATTGTTATAATGCGTGGTGATGATACCGAAAGCCCCTTTTTCGTAAAATTCCTCTAAAAAAGCTTCCGCCAAAGCACCGCCTAAATCGGGATCCGAACCGGTACCGAACTCATCGATTAAAAATAACGTATCCGGATTGACTTTACGCAAAAAATATCGCATGTTTTTTAAACGATAACTATATGTAGAAAGTTGGTTTTCAATAGATTGATTGTCTCCTATATCGGTTAAAATATTTTTAAAAATACTTAGCCGGCTCGACTCGTGAACCGGAATCAAAATACCCGATTGTGCCATTACTTGTAAGAGCCCGGCGGTTTTAAGACTGATACTCTTGCCGCCTGCATTGGGCCCGGAAATGATAATAATCCGTTGTTGTTCGTTGAGGGTAATATTTTGGGGTACAACCGGCAAACCGAGTTTTTCATTGGTAATTTTAAGCAGCGGATGAAAAGCTTTAACCAGTTTTAGTTCCTTTTGAGAAGAAAAAACCGGTTTGATAGCTTGAATATACTTGGCAAATTTAGCCTTGGCGGCAATTACATCCAAATTAATCAAGTAACGGTTATAAGTTGACAAAACACCTTTAAAAGGCCGTAGTTCGTCGGTTAGGGCTTTTAAAATTTTTATGATTTCTTGCTTTTCATCGTATTTAAGACCGAATAATTGCTTTTGTAAGTTGGCGGTTGCTTCCGGTTCTATAAAGACAATACTTCCGGTTTTTGAAGTGCCGGCAATGCTCCCTTTGACTTTTTTGCGAAAGGCTGCCTGAACGGCGAGTACATTACGGTCGTCAATCACCGATTCTTTGATATCAGCCAGATAGTTTAGTTTGTCATAACGTTGCTTTTCACGAGCAAAAATTTGTAAAATTTCTTGATATACAGAATTAATTTGCTTTCTGATACGGGCCAAATCCTCCGAAGCCGTATCTTTGATATCGCCGTAAGCATCAATTTTTTGATGAATGTTTTTGGCTATTTCCGGATGTATTTTGAGTTGTTCAATTTCTTGGAGCAGATACGGAAAATAATTTGATAATTTTGTAAAAAATTTTTTTAATCCGGTAATAGTTTCGACGCCAAGGGCAATATTGAGCAAGTTTTTAGGTTCTATAAAACTGTTTTCAATATCCAGTTTTTTTAGTGCCTCATCAAAAGGATTGACATAATGATACGGTAAAGGATTATCACTTTCCAAAGAAGTTAAATATTCGGCGGTTTTATGCAATGCCGTCTCAATCGGCTCCCGGTCAATATAAGGTACCGTCTGCATAACCCGGTCCTTTGCCGGCTCTGATTGGGCATATGCGGCTATATGCTTCAGAATCCGGTCGAATTCCAAATCTTGCAATGCCTTGGTGTGGATAGATTGATTTTTTCTCATTAATTTTGTCCGGTTGATATTGCAAAAGTAGTTTTTTTAATATCAAGTAGCAAGTATCAAGTTATAAAGCATGAGACGTAAGAAGTCAAACTTTATTTGTATTTGACAATTTACTCCGGTCATCCGGTATCCGCAAATCAAATAACCAAATTAACGCAAATAATGAACGTAAAAATTGAACCCAGTTGGTATGAACTATTAAAAGACGAATTTGAAAAAGATTATTTTAAATCTTTGGTGCAGTTTGTTAAACAAGAATATCGCACACATACTTGTTTACCAAAAGGTCCCGATATTTTTAATGCGATGAAATATACGCCATTTGACCAAGTAAAGGTGGTGATAATGGGACAAGACCCTTATCCCACTCCGGGTCATGCACACGGATTGTGTTTTTCCGTGCAAGAACACGTCCGGCCTTTGCCACCGTCTTTAATCAATATTTTTAGAGAAATACAAGAAGATTTGGGACAAGCTTTTCCCGAAAACGGTTCATTGATACGCTGGGCCAAACAAGGGGTACTGTTATTAAATGCCGTTTTGACGGTCAGAGCTTGGCAACCGCGTTCACATCAAGGGAAAGGTTGGGAAATTTTTACCAATCAAATCATCAAAAAAATATCCGCAAACAAAGAAAATGTCGTGTTTTTATTGTGGGGAAGTGATGCCAAACGAAAAAAAGCGTTGATAGACACGGATAAACACCTGGTTTTAGAATCGGGTCATCCTTCACCTTTAAGTGCCAACCGGGGGTATTGGTTTGGCAACAGGCATTTTTCCAAAACAAATAATTTTCTCCAATCAAAAGGATTAGAGAAAATTATCTGGTAAAAGAAATAAAAATAATCTTAATTTTTTTCTTGCATGTAATTGGCAGCCAACATTCCTGAAGCATGCTGTTGCACTTGATGGATATCCACACGCCCCCTGCAATTCTCTTGTGCACCGCAAGATGTCAAACTAATCAATCCGATTATAGAAATAATAACAAGTAATTTTTTCATTCTTTTGTTTTTTCTGATACTAAAACGTTGCAAAGGTATAGAATATTTTATTGAAATAAAAAATAAAAATTAAAACTTAAATCCTATGCCGGCTGTTGCAACCGGAAATTCTTGAAGGGTATAATCAGCGTAAATTTGAAAAAAAGACAATTTGAATTTAAAACCGGCTTTGGCTTTAAAACCGTTCATATTATATTTCAAATTTAAAGGGTTGATAACGGTTGAACGATCGACACGGATAAAATTGCCATTATTATCTTCTACTTTGTATAAAAACTCATAAGTCCCCAAAATATCCATTGACGTAAAACCTTTGGTAAAACCCATTGCTCCGTACACACTAAAAAATTTGTAGTCAAATGATGCAATACCTTGCAAAGAAACAGTGGAAATACTCAAATGAACGGCTTTGTCGGAATTCGGGTCGTCAAAGCCCGCTCCGATATGTTGGTAAGCTGCATGAACGGCTACATTAAAATTATTTTCTTTTTTATTATCTTCTTCATCTTTTGACTTGGAGAAATACTGTGAAATATTATGTTTAATTCCTACACCCATCAAGTTGATATAACCACCGCTAGGATCATTAATCGACGGTAAAAAACGTAAATTTACCTCCAACCCAAGCGGCAATCCCACGGAAAGCTGAATGGAAGGCGCCGGAACGGCATTAACCGGCAAAGAGTCTCTGATGCCACCGGGGGCGTCCAATTCCAATATTTTATTTTCGTTATGTGCAGGATCAGG
>JALVST010000108.1 GCA_027024205.1 Flavobacteriales bacterium
CAGAAATTCATTAATAATCAATCTTGGCGGCGGTGTTGTTACGGATTTAGGAGGATTTGCCGCTGCAACTTTTAAACGGGGGATTAAATTCATTCACGTTCCTACATCTTTACTCGGAATGGTTGATGCGGCTATCGGTGGTAAAAACGGCATCAATTTTATGGAAGCCAAAAATCAAATCGGAACTATAGTGCAACCTCAATTTGTTTGGATTTATACAGATTATTTAAAAACGCTACCAAAAGAAGAATTTGATTCGGGATTTGCCGAAATGCTAAAACACGGTTTGATTGCCAACCGTAGGTATTGGTATGAATTGTATGAATATTATAAAAATCCCGGAACAGGAAATTTGCCGGAATTGATAAAAACTTCCATTGAAATCAAAAATCACATTATTACAAACGACCCTTACGAACAAGGCGAACGGAAATTGTTAAATTACGGACATACTATCGGACACGCTTTGGAAAGCTGTATGAATTACCGCAAAAATATAGCCTTATCACACGGCAAAGCTGTTGCGGCTGGTATGGTTATTGAAGCCTATTTGTCTTATAAACTCAATGGATTGCCCAAAACCGACTTGGATGACATCAAAGAAAAAATCAATTTCATATATCCGGTTATCAAACTGGATAACAATGATATAAATGAAATTATTAAACTAATGCGTTTTGATAAAAAGAATGAAAAAGGAAAAGTTAAATATGTATTATTGAACAAAATCGGTAAAGCGGATTTTAATAAAGAAGCACCTGAAAAATTGGTTTTTGAAGCATTTAATTACTATTTGACTTCTTGAAAATTATATCATAAAAAAACCCGGAATATAAATCCGGGTTATATAAAATTTATAATGAAATTTAAACCATTTCCTTAAATATAGTGTGCATCAATCGTTTTTTATCATTAATGCTTTCTTCAAGAGAAATCATCGTTTCCGTTCTGATTATACCTTCAATATCATCGATTTTAAAAATAATTTTCTTGGCATGCTGTGTATCTTTGGCTCTAATTTTACAGAAAATATTGAATTTACCGGTTGTAATATGGGCAACGGATACATAAGGAATGTCTTCCAATCTGTTTAACACAAATCTGGTTTGCGAAGTTTTGGATAAATAAATACCTATGTAAGCAATAAACGAGTAACCTAATTTATCATAGTCCAAAATTAATGTTGAACCTTTGATAATACCCGCTTCTTCCATTTTTCTAACTCTGACGTGAACAGTTCCGGCAGAAATCAATAATTTTTTTGCAATTTCAGTAAACGGAGTTCTTGCATTGTCAATAAGCATATCCAAGATTTGCAAATCGACATCATCTAAATGTATTTTTCCCATTGTTTTTTTTTTTTGAAATGTTGTTTTATCGAAGGCAAAGATATGAAATTTTCTTAAATAATTATAATTTTTTTGCTTTTTTTCAATTTTCAACCCTTTTTATAGCATTTATATGTCAATTTATTGATTATTAACAGCTCAATTTTTTATTTACAATATTAAAAATATGCAAATGATATTTTTTTAACTTAAAAATTTATTTATTTTTCTCTCATAACTATTATATTTTTATTATTTTCACAAAAATACCTTGCAACTTATAATATTTGTAACAAAATTTATATTTCATATAACAATATAGTCCGGATTACTCATTCATTACAGCTCAATAAATTGGACTATTTTCATCAAACATTAGGTGTTATACTGCATTTTTTTGAACTTTTTCATCTGTTTATATTTTGATTTTAATATTAATGTTATGATTAAAATAATCATTTTTTTGTGTGTTTAATGATTATTTTAATCATGTCGGTTTCATTTTTTTTTCAGTATTTAATCTGATGCGGAAAACCATATCAAAAATATATAACAGTTTTTTTTGACTTGAAGTCGTGATTACTATACATTGAAAAATTAACATCTCTTATTAATTCCATAATATTACAACATTAAATATCTTGATTAAACTTTTCAATCCGGTAAACACTTACTGTGTTCAAAAAAATACACGGCAATCAATCTATTATAATTTTTCTCTATTATTGTTAATTAAAAATATTAAAACCAGTATATTATAAGATTTTGATAAACGATTATTTATAGGTAAATTTTTAGAAATTCCGGTAAAACAGCAAAAAAACAATTACTTTACATTTGTAAATTGAAATTATTTTGTATTTTTGACTTTAGAATTATTTACAATTGTAAATTATGGAAGATATATCCGGACGTATCCATTACATTTTGAAACATTATAATATAACTGCAGGAGAATTTGCTGCCAAATTGGGGATTCAAAAAAGTAGTGTATCTCACCTCCTCTCCGGTAGGAACAAACCTTCTTTTCAATTTTTAACCAAATTGAATAAAGTTTTTCCGGAAATCAATCTCAATTGGTTTATTTCCGGAGAAGGCGATATTTATAAAAATTCCATAACAGATACAGGATATGACCGTCTCGTGGAAAATAAAAAATTATCAAAAGAAGACGGAAAAGAAACACATCAACCGGAAAAACAGGAAAGAGAGTCATCAGATGAAGCATTAAACAGCTTACAAGTGGAAAATGTTATATTGGTTTACCGGGATGATACGTTCAAAATTTTAAAAAAAAAAAAATAATTATTCCACGATTGTTGCAATGATTTTGCGGTTACCGGCATTGTTTCTAAACTCACATAAAAATATTCCTTGCCATTGTCCCAGATTTAAACGGCCGTTAGTTACCGGAATGGTAATATCAGTTCCTATCATTGCCGCTTTGATATGCGCCGGCATATCATCACTTCCTTCAATAGTATGACGGTAATACGGCATATCTTCTTTTACGATATCGTTAAAAGCCGATTCCAAATCCTGCCTGACCGTCGGATCAAAATTTTCATTGATCATGATACTGGCTGAAGTATGTTGTATAAACAGGTGTAACAAACCTGTTTGCGGCAGCATCCCTCCTATTTCATTTTGAACAATTTGCGTTATCAGATGAAAACCACGCGGATAAACCGGTAAAATTATTTTTTTTTGTTTCATTTTCAATACAATTTTAAACGGTTGAACCCAAAGAGTTTATTCTTCTTAATTTGTTCCGCGATATCTTCAGGTACAAATTCTTCCCAGCTGGACACCCCTTTTTGTATTTTATCTATCAATTCCCGGTTGTAAGTTACAAGTAAATATTCATTGTAATCCGTGATGTCAACAAACTTGTTATCATTTTTGAAAAAATCAAACAAATCTTGCATTTTTTTATCAAGATGCAAATTACGACTACAAATTATATCTTTTTGATTGCGAGCTTTGTATGGATAGATGTATAATTTCATTTTCTTACGAAACAGTTTACCCATAGCTTCCAAAATACCACCGTTTAGATGTTGATAATAATTTTCGTCAAACAATTTTATTAAATGATTCGTCCCGATAATCAGTCCCAAACGTTCTTTTGTAAAACGTGAAAAATACTCGGACAAACGATAATATTCTCTAAAATTTGTTACCATAACCATTTGATTAAGAGAACTTAATAAATTAACCCGGTCTAAAAAATCTTTTTCATTAATATCATCAGCGCCATTGGTTAAATTGTCCAAAGTCATTTCTAAAATCAAATCCGTTTTTTCGGGATTAACATCCGGCTCTTCTTTAAATTTTGCCAACCCCTTTTCGAGCATATCAAGAGCCAATTTGGTTACTGGGCGAAAACTGCCCCGGAGTGCCAAAATATTTTTTTTATACAATTCATCGGCAGGCAGCAGATTATAACCATCCGGACCGAACATAACGGCATCAGTAAAGCCGTTTTTGACCAATAACAAACTCATCAAACGGTTATCGACAAAAGCAAATCGTGGCCCTGAAAAGTTAATCATATCGATTTCAATTTTGTCTTTATCGATATAATCATACAACGAAGCTAATAAATCTTTTGGGTTATCGTTATGATAAAAAGCACCGTAAATCAAATTAACCCCCATTTTTCCAAGGGTTTCCTGTTGATGTTTGGCATCATTCTCATGAAAACGAACGTGCAAAATAATTTCATTATAATCTTCATACGGACTTAATTGAAAACGAATACCGACCCAACCGTGACCTTTGAATTTTTTAGCAAAATCAATAGTAGCAACGGTATTAGCATAACTGAAATAAAAACGATCGGGAAATTGTTTGCGATCGATTCGCTCTTCTAAAAGCTTTATTTCATGAGTCAACATTTTTTTAAGACGGTTTTTAGTCACGTAACGACCATCCTTCTCACGTCCGTAAATGGCATCACTAAATTCTTTGGAGTAAGCCGACATAGCTTTGGCTATCGTTCCGGAAGAAGCGCCGGCTCTAAAAAAGTTCCTGGCCGTTTCCTGACCGGCTCCAATTTCAGCAAACGAACCATATATATTTTGATTAAGATTTATCTTTAAAGCTTTTTGCATCGGCGTAGGCGCCGATTTTATTTCGATATCACCTTTTAATTTGACAGGCATAATTATGATTTAATTTTTGCCAAAAATAGAAAATCTAATTGAAATAAAAATTTTTTTAAAAAAATTTTTTTTTTTTTGATATTAAGCATTTTCCCGTACACAAAAAAACCTGTCAAGCTATTCATCCCGACAGGTTATTTAAAAAAAATTATAAATGATTTAAGAAGGTTTGTTTCCTTTGTTTTTACCGGTGGTCCCGGGGCTTTGTTCCGTTTCTTGGTTTTCAGGAACTGATTTGTCATTAGAATTTTCCGCTAAATTTTCGGATATATTTTTGGTCGCATCAAAAATAACCCGAAGTAGTTTGTTCAGAGACTCTTCTATATCCTTAGTTTCCAACAAGATAGTAATATAGAGATTAGAATTTTTCAAAGAACTTTCATCGTTTTGAATTCGTAAAACCTGACGATTGACCACTTGTTCGAGAGTCGCATCTAAATCTGTAGATTTATAAAGCCGGTATAATCCTTTAAAATCTTTATTGACAAGAGCCTTTTGCATATCATTCATTAATCTGACCAGGATATTTCTAATTTGTTCCAAATCTTTCTTTTGTTCCGGAGTTAATTCACTATGCGTATTATCAACATATTCTTTGGCTATTTTGCTTATGAAATGCATAGATTGAATTAAATCTTGGATTTTATCCAAAAGCTTGATATAATTATTACTGATAATGATATCTTTATCATTGTTATTTTTTATAATGTAATATAATTTGTCACGGAGTTTATTTCCTTGTTTGTAAAGTTTTTTGACGTTTTTATCGTTCTTTTTAAGCAATTCCAAATCGTAAGCATTCAAACCGTCTATTGTATTAGCATACAGCTTATTAATGTAACCGATAACTTTGTTGATATTTTTTAAACTTTCGGAAATCAACAACTCCGTTGATTTTTGTTCATCCAGTTCTTGTACATCTCCTTCAAAATCAAATATTTCTTCTTTTTCAGAAGCTACTTCTTCATCGTGTTTACGCTGACTGCGATAAACCATAAACAACTCAGCAACAAAAAATATAATTGCCAAATAAAATCCGAATTTATAAATCAATATGGCAATGGTAAAAGCAATTAAGAAAGCTGAGAAAGCCGTTAAGAACCAACCTCCTATCACATTGATAACACCGGCAATTCTATAAACGGCACTTTCACGACCCCAAGCACGGTCTGCCAACGAAGCACCCATAGCTACCATAAAAGTGACATATGTGGTTGATAATGGCAAATGCATGGAAGTGGCAATGGAAATCAAAATAGCCGCTACCAGCAAATTAACAGATGCACGTATCATATCAAATTCAGGCATACCTTTTTTAACTTTTATTGCAGGTGTTCTAAAACGACTGTCAATCCACATTTGGGTTGATTTGGGTAAAACTTTTGATATACCGTAGTTGATACCCATCGCCGCTTTAACAACCGCACGAGAAACAGGATTGGCTTGAAAACGTTCGTCTTTATCACCTTGAGCTGATAAATCGATAGCCGTTTTAGCCACTTTCCGTGCTTTACTTGAAAACCATAAAGTCAAAACCATAATGATACCGGCTCCAATCAAGAAATATATAGGCGTCGGCACTTTTTTACCGAGCACTGTCATCATAAATTCCGTTGCCGGCTGTCCCGAAGCTGCCCAAGCTACATAAGAATTATATCCGGCAATAGGCACTCCGATAAAGTTTACCAAGTCATTACCGGCAAATGCCAAAGCCAAAGAAAAGGTCCCTAGTAAAATAATAATTTTTAAAACATTGATATTAAAAAATTTAATTAAAATAAAAGAGACAATGGTCCAAAATATCAAACTGTATGCAATAATATATAATGTATAATCATGAAGATATACTTTGATATCCCCGTAAAAATCGGTCCCTTTTAAACCTTTTAAAATAATAAAATAAGTAATTGACGCTATTGAGAGTCCACTAAAAATTGAGGTTGCAGTTACTCTTTTTTTGATGTCGAATTGAAATGTAAATACCAATCGCGATATATATTGTACAATGGCACCGACTGTAAATGCAATAACAACGGACAATAAAATACCTGAAATAATTTTTAAAGCACTGGACGAATTGATATAAAGGGCTACGTCGCCGATATCCGCTCCGTTTTGCAAAGTTTTATGCAACCCGACACCAACTGCAGCTCCCAACAAATCAAAGACGATAGAAACCGTTGTAGAAGTCGGCATACCCAAACTGTTAAATATATCGAGTAAGAAAATATCCGCTAACATTACCGAAATAAAAACCGCCATAATATCATAAAAAGTAAACATTCCGGGATTAAAAATCCCTTTACGGGCTACCTCCATCATCCCGCTGGAAAAAACCGCCCCGATAAAAATACCCAAACTGGCAGTTATCATAATGGTTTTAAAACTGAAAACTTTAGAGCCTATGGCCGAATTTAAAAAATTTACCGCATCGTTACTAACGCCAACAATTAAATCAATTACCGCCAATATTAATAGAATACCTAATAAAATAAGAAAAATGTTCATTGATGTATTTCTTTTGTTTTTCCGTTCAAAAATAAAAAAATATCAGGATATCTAAACTTATTTAAAAGACTTTACAATTTATTTACATTGTTTTATATAATCCATAAGTTTTGCAGTAGGCAAGCCCATAATATTGTAATATGAGCCCTTAATTTTTTTGATACCCGTTATTCCTATCCACTCTTGAATGCCGTATGCACCGGCTTTATCAAAAGGTTTATAGTGTTCTATATAATATTTTATATCCTTGTTTTTCAACTTTTTAAAATATACTTCCGAAATATCTGCAAATGTCAGTATATCCTTTTTGGTTCTCAAACACACACCCGTGATAACTACGTGTTTTTTTCCGGACAAAGCTTTCAACATTTTTTGAGCATCTGTTTTATTTTTAGGTTTACCCAATATTTGTCCTTCCAAAACTACAATAGTGTCAGCGGTTATCAACATTTCATCTTTTTTTAACTTGTTAAAGGCCAATGATTTTTTTATAGCCAAATATTCCGGCACTTCTGTTACGGGTAAAATATCAGGATAAGATTCATCTCCCTCGATAGAGATGCTTTTAAATTTAATATCCATTTTTTGGAGTAATTCCTTCCGTCTCGGTGATTGGCTACCTAGTAAAATTTTATACTGCATTTGATATATCTTTCTTATGCTAATATAAAAAAGAATGTGCTAAAAAAATATGTCATTTAACGGTTTTTACCGGTATTTTTCTTATCTTTTACTAAAAAATCATAATTTAGCTCAATAAATTCCGGTTATTATGTTTCAAACCAAATATCCCTTAGCTTTTTTACCGACACCCTTACATTATTTACCGAATTTGTCAAAACGTCTATCTTATGACATTTATATCAAACGCGATGATCAAACGGGTTTGGTAACCGGTGGTAACAAAACCCGTAAATTGGAATATCTCATTAAAGAAGCGGTTGACAAGGAGTACGATACAGTCATTACAGCCGGCGCACAACAATCTAACCACTGCCGGCAAACGGCAGCTGCTTGTGCACAAGCCGGATTAGAATGTCATCTTTGGCTAAACGGTAACGAGCCGGAAATTTATCAAGGAAATTTACTTTTCTCTCATCTTTTGGGGGCACATTTGCACTTTTCGGGCGAAAAAGCCAAAGGTCGTAAATTTGCCCTGCAAAAATTGAAAACATTTCTCGATAAGCAAGGCAAAAAAACATATATAATTCCGGTTGGTGGGTCCAATTTAACCGGCGCCAAAGGCTATATAGCTGCTATGTCGGAACTAAAACAACAAATGCAGACGCAACAAATAGATTTTGATTTTATCTTTTTTGCAACAAGTTCCGGTGGTACACAAGCCGGTATGATGATTGGACGCGAAATTTTCGATATCAAAGCAAAATTGATGCCTATTTTAATCGATAAAACAACTGATTTTGAAGTGCCGTTACAAGAAACAATTTATGATATTATCACGGAATATAATAAAACCGGCCCGATCCCGGTCGATATAGCTCCCGACCGTATCACGGTAATTGACACATATAACAAAGCCGGTTACGGTATTGTTACGGAACACGAACGCCAGGCCATTAACTTGTTGGCTCAAACCGAAGGAATTTTGGTTGATCCGGTTTATACTGGACGGGCATTTTACGGTATGTTGGATATGGTCAAAAAAAGAAGCTTACCGAGAAACGTTAAAATTTTGTTTTGGCACACCGGCGGAACGCCAGCTTTGTGTGCTTATTCTAATGATTTAAAAAAATGAGTTTTGTCTAAAATCCCCGTTTATTTAATGCCCGGTTTGGGAGCCGGAAAAAAAATTTTTAGGTATTTAAAGTTTCCCGGCAAGTATCAAGTGTATTATTTACACTGGCTTATCCCCTATTACAATGAGAGTTTACAGGATTATACCAAACGTTTATCAAAACAAATAGACCAAAAAAATGTTATATTAATCGGCATCTCTTTCGGGGGCATTATCGTTCAAGAATTATCAAAACAAATACCTGTAAAACAAGTCATTATCATATCAAGCATTAAACACCACGATGAACTGAAACCATTTTATAAAATTGTATATAAAATTACGCTACATAAACTTTTGCCTGTTCTTTGGTTACGTAAATTAAATGTTTTAGAAAAATTACCACTACCCGTGACCTTAAAGAAAAAAATTAAATTGTATCAAAAATTTTTGGAAATTGATGACCCGTATTACATACGTTGGTCTATTGATAAAGTGTTTTCTTGGAAACAAAAACAAATACCTGAAAATATAATTCATATTGCCGGCGAAAAAGATAAAATTTTTCCCTTAAAATACCTCAAAGATCCGAAAATACTCGTTCCGGACGGCCCACATGAAATGATTGTGACCAAAGTTCATTGGTTTAACCGGAATTTGCCCCGTTTTTTATCCGAATAATAATCCCGGATAATGCTGTTTGTAGAACAAAATTTGCCGTTTATAAAACAAAATTAACTATTCATCATATTTTTATTGGAAATAATATTTTTTTTTTGGTTATTTGCAATGTAAATTAAGTTACATTATAAAAAAGTTGAGCCTAAATTTCACTTTTTTTTTGTATTTATTTTGTGTTGTTTTTAGCTGTTCATATTCATTTGAATGTGAACAGTTTTTTTTGTTGAAATATAATAAATAACAGGGATTTATAGTAAAAAATCGCTTTATCAAATGAAAACGTTCATTCGTCAAATGAAACCCTTTGTTCGTCAAATGAATATTGCATAACTTACAAGGATGACGGATATTTGTATCAACAAAAATAATTCCCCATAGAGCTATTTTTTGTTAACCTAAAGTTCACTTATTTATTTTGTGTTGTTTTTAGCTGTTTATGTTTAGTGCATAAACAGCTTTTTTATGGACATTTCCATATCCATTGCGAGACGGAAAAGTTTTTCTTGCGATACGAATAATGCCACCATTCACTTGAAATGGGTTCCAAATTATACTTTTTCATTAAATTTTTTAAAAACAACCTGTTTTTCAAAACGGTATCCGGTAGGTTTTTATAAGCATGATAGGCTTTTTTTCCAAAATAATCAAAAGGCGTCCCCATATCCAGTTCCTTCCCGTTTTTGTCAACGATTGTCACATCAACAGCTAAGCCTCTATTGTGCATTGAACCATATTTGGGATTAGCCACATAACGCGGATCGGGACGTATATGCCATAAAGCCTTTTGCACCTTACCGGGACGGTAACAATCATATAGTTTTAGCCTCAAACCTTTGTTTTTCAACTCTTTCTGCACTTTAATCAAAGCTTCTGCTACCACACGTCGCACATAACATTTGGCGCAGGGATACATTTTTTTATGCACAAAATTATTGGTTGTGGCGTAACGAATATCATAAACAAAACTCATATCCAAATCATGTAATTCAACCCATCCGGAATCTTTGGTTTTTACCGGCTTTTTGAGTGTCTTTTTAGCCTTTTCAACAACTTTGTGACGTTGTTGTTTTCTCTCTTTACACGCACCTATTAAAACCAAAATCAAAAAAATATAGCTTAAAATTTTCATTTGTTTGTTTTGTGGTTATTTATGATTAACATTTTTCAACCATAATAATGTCACCCCATCTGGGTTTTGTCTGTATATTGTATTTATTGTTACTACTACAATCATTTCACCCTTTCGGGGTTTTTATAGTATTTTACTGTTATCATCTCATCAATTCATCAACTCATCAATTCATCAGTTCATCAACTCATCAACATCAATGACGAAAACATCATATAAACCGCAACCAATCATTAAAGTATGAAGCTCTCTTTGAACCACAACTTTCAATCCCGCTCCCCCGATAGTAA
>JALVST010000109.1 GCA_027024205.1 Flavobacteriales bacterium
GTCGGACTGATTTATCAAAAAGATGTGTTCCAACCAATAAATTCCGAAAAATATCCATTGTATATTTACGATAATGATACCCATAAACGGATATATACGCGTGACCAATTGGTTGTTACCGGCGTTATGGATGGCGAACTTATCAGTATAATTGTGGATCACTGGCCTTCCAGACGTGGCGGTGAAGCAAGGAGTTTACCCAAACGGATGAAAGCGGCACAACTGACCAAACATATTAAAGATTCGTTGTTACGGGAAAATCCGAAAGCTAAAATTATCATTATGGGAGATTTAAACGACGACCCGAGCAGCCCCAGTGTCAAAAAAGTGTTGCAAGCCAAAGCTGATAAAGACGCTGTGAAAGACGGTATGGTTTACAATGCGATGGAACCTTTTTTTAATAAAGGAATCGGAACTTTGGCATACAGAGATAGTTGGAATTTATTTGATCAAATTATGATTACACCTGCATTGCTTCATGATTCGGAGGATAAATTTCATTTTTGGAAAGCCGGTATTTACAGCCGGGAATTTATGAAAAACCGGACCGGACGTTATAAAGGCTACCCTAAAAGAACCTTGGTAGGCGGACAATTTTTGGGCGGATACAGTGACCACTTCCCGACATACATTATATTAATAAAAGAAATCAAGTCAGCGAGAGTTATTAAATAACGATTGTCAAGATATTAAGTATCAGGTGATATCCCAGCCCGGAGAGAGCGGAAAGGGGGCGCATGGGTTTGCTTTTATCTTCTTTTGTATGAATACAAAAAAGCTTGCACCAACCTGTGCAAGCTTTTCTGCGGAGAGTGAGGGATTCGAACCCCCGGACCCTCTCGGGTCAACGGTTTTCAAGACCGCCGCATTCGACCACTCTGCCAACTCTCCTTAATGTTAATTTGTAGCGAGGGCGGGAATTGAACCCGCGACCTCCGGGTTATGAATCCGACGCTCTAACCGTCTGAGCTACCTCGCCGTTTTCTTTTGCGACTGCAAATATACTAAGTTTTTGTGATTTTGTATTTATAAAATAAAATATTTTTTAAAGTCGTATTAAATCATTGGTACTGAAATAAATATATTGTTTTTATATCCTTATATGATATTTTTTTTAAAGATGCTTTTGTCGTAAATACGAATCTTGTTTTTTATATTAACCAATCATTTAATAAAATCTTTTTCTCAATAAGTTATTATTTATGTGAAATTTTCTTGGTTTTAAAATGAAAAAAATGAAAGTTTTTTTTTCTCAAAATCATAGCTTTATCACGACATTTTAGTCAAATCTCATCGTTTTTTTATGCCGTTTAAGTTTAAAAATTGTCATTTTTTTAATTGAAATTTCAATAAGTAATCTTTTTGAAAACATTTAATCAACAAACAGCTTGCATTATCAATACCAAAAACCTTCTTTTATTAAAAAAAAAACAATAAAACGTCGTTTTTTCAAATAATAATTCAATAACAAAAAAGTTATCAACAAAGTGGTGAAAAGTAGTAAAAAGTGCAATAAAAATTTGTATTTTTGGATTGTTAAAACAGTGTAAGCATGTCATTTTTAAACGGCACATATTATTGCAAAATGGATTCGAAGGGTAGAATTATGTTACCCAGCGAATTACGTAAGCAATTTGATGAGCTGCAAATGAATGATTTTGTGCTGAAAAGAGCTGTTTTTCACAATAATTTGGAGATGCATCCGAAAGATGAATGGGACAAGTTGATGGCCAAGTTGAAAAAATTGAATCCTTTTAAAAAGAAAAACGTCGATTTTTTAACCCGTTTTTTGGCTGGCGTGCGCAATGTCAATATTGATAATACGGGAAGATTGCAAGTACCCAAAGATTTGGTCAATGTGGCCGGATTAAAAAAAGAGGTGGTGATTGCTTCGGCTATCAATATTTTGCAAATATGGGATAAAGACGCTTATGAAGCGTTCTTGAAAGAAAGTTCCGAAAACTTCTCAGGCTTGGCGGAAGAAGTAATGGGTGATATAGATTTTGATGACGAATAACCTGTCCTGACCATGACTGAAACACATCAAACATATCATGTACCCGTTTTGCTCAAAGAATCTGTTGCCGGTTTGAATATAAATCCCGGCGGCACTTATGTTGATGTGACTTTTGGTGGAGGTGGGCATTCTCGCGAAATTTTCAAAAATTTGGATGAAAACGGCCGGCTTTACGCTTTTGATCAGGATCCGGATGCTGTGCAAAACAAGATAGACGACCCGCGATTCACTTTGATAGAAGGTAATTTTGCCAATATGCGAAATTATTTGAGACTTCAAGGTGTGAAACAAGTGGACGGCATTTTAGCCGATTTGGGTATTTCGTCACATCAAATCAATCAGCCTAAACGTGGTTTTTCAACCCGTTTTGACGAAAAACTTGATATGCGAATGGACAGGAATGCGGATTTATCTGCATTTGAGGTTGTCAATCAATATGATGAACGTCAATTGCGAATGATTTTTTCACAATATGGTGATTTAAAAAATGCTGCTGTCTTGGCCAAATCCATAGTAAAAGCAAGGAGTGAAAAACCTGTCATGACAACAGGGGAGTTAAATGAAATAGTAATCAAACATTTTCCGAAACTCAAAAGAAATAAGTTTTTGGCCAAGTTGTATCAAGCAATTCGTATTGAAGTGAACGGCGAATTGGATGCTCTGAAAAAGATGTTGCGGCAAGCCGCTATGGTTATCAAGCCGGGAGGCCGGTTGAGTGTTATTTCATATCATTCACTTGAAGATCGTCTGGTCAAACGCTTTATAAAAAACGGTTTGTTTGAAGGAGAACCCGACAAGGATTTTTACGGCAATGTAGCCGTGCCGTTTAAAAAGGTTGGAAAGTTGATAACACCTTCGGAAGAGGAAATTGCCCGCAATCCCAGAGCGCGAAGTGCCAAATTGCGTATTGCCGAACGAACGGAAATGTCTTATTAGAAATGAGTATTTGGTCCATCATAAAAGCGGAATATCTGATTAATGAAAATGCGGCTAAAAATTGGCTTTTTTTGATTATGCTGTTGCTTATGGGGGTTAGTATCATCAATTTGTCACATCAAGCTGATGCCAAAGTCAAAAAAATAGTCCGTCTCAATAAAGAAGTGAAAGCGTTGCGGTCGGAATATGTTGAACTGAAAACGAAAGTTATCAAGAAAAAAATGGCAACACAGGTCATCCGGAAAATGATGACAAAAGGTTTTGTGCCGTCAAAAGAACAGCCGGTAAAAATAAAACTCGAAACAAAAGAATGAACCGAAACAATGTAAATATTATTCAAAGAAGCGGATGGTTTTTTCTGATACTGTTTTTGTTCGCCGTATTGATTGTCGTGCAATTGATTAACATTCAATATTTAGAAGGGAACAAGTATCGTGCTTTGGCTCAAAAGTTTACGGTTCGTGAATTTACCATAAAAGCCAATCGCGGTAATATTTATGCCGATGACGGCAGTATTTTGGCCACATCCGTGCCTCGATATGATATTGCTTTTGATCCCGTGGCGCCTTCAAACCGGAATTTTAACAAATATATCGACGCCTTAACACTTAAACTCTCATATTTGACGGGTAAGCCGCAAAGTTATTGGAAACAAACTTTTGTAAAAGCCCGGCAAAACAACCGTCAATACATTAAAATCATTGAAGGCGTAAACTTTTCCGGTTATCAAAAAATCAAACAGTTTCCTTTATTCAGATTGGGAAGAAATAAAGGCGGATTGATTACAGAATTGCATACCAAACGGGTATATCCGTTGGGCAATGTGTTAAAAAGAACCATAGGATTTGATAGAGGGCAAAGAAATAGTGCCGGAATTGAAGGGACTTACTCCGTTTACTTGAAAGGTAAAGACGGTATGCAGAAAAAACAAAAGATAAAATACGGCGTGTGGAAACCTCTGAGTGATATCAATGATATTGAGCCGCAAGACGGTTATGATGTGGTAACCAATATAGATGTGGACATGCAAGATATGGCACATCAAACTTTATTGAAACAGCTTCAAAAATATGATGCGGACCACGGTAGCGTTGTTATCATGGAAGTGAAAACGGGAGCCGTTAAAGCGATGGTAAATTTGGGTAAAACCGGTCAGGGTGATTATAAAGAGTTACGCAATTATGCCGTTTATCAAACGCATGAACCCGGTTCAACTTTCAAATTGTTTTCCGTCATGGCTTTACTCGAAGACAGAGTAGCGGATGTAAATGACCTGGTCGATACCGGAAACGGAACATATAAAATTTACAATAAAATTGTCAGGGATGCCCATAGTGGTGGCATGGGAAAATTGACCCTGCAACAAGTGTTTGAAAAAAGTTCGAATGTCGGGACGGTCAAATTTGTCTATCAAAATTATAAAGATAATCCGGCCAAATTTGTAAACCGCTTATACAATTTCGGTATCCATGAAAAAGTGAAAATAGACATCAAAGGCGAAGGCAAACCGGTTATTCCTGATCCTAAGGATCCTAATTGGAGTGGTATTTCTTTGCCTTGGATGGCATACGGTTATGGTGTGGAAATGACTGATATTCAAATGTTAGCTTATTACAACGCCATAGCAAACAACGGTAAGTTAATGAAGCCTTATTTGGTGAAGGCTGTAAAATCCTACGGAAAAAATATCAAGACGTTTGAACCGGAAGTTTTGAATCCGTCCATTGCTTCGGATGAAACTGTCCGTAAAATGCAAGAGATGTTGAAGGGGGTTGTTTTAAGGGGAACGGCTACCAATATAAGAAACAATTATGTATCTATTGCCGGTAAAACCGGAACTGCCCAAACGGAATATTGGAAAGGTAAAGGACAATACATTTCATCATTTGTCGGCTATTTTCCGGCAGATCATCCCAAATATTCCATGATTGTAGTCATCCATAAACCCGATAGTGAAAAAGGATATTACGGTAATGTTGTAGCGGCGCCTGTTTTTGATATGTTGGCTCAATATATTTATGGTAAGACACCTCGTGAAGTAAAAGTGGTACAGGTAGATGTGAACAATTCCAAAACGGAAAAAATTGTAGAGAAGTATAAAACCGTGATGCCCGATTTAAGAGGTTTTCCCGGTAAAGATGCTTTGTATATTTTGGAAAATATGGGGTTGAAAGTCAGAATGAACGGAAGTGGAAAAGTTGTCAGTCAGTCTATACCGCGAGGGACGCGAGTTAAACGAAACCAGAATATTGAATTGAAGTTAACTTAAAATAAAATTTTATCTGTCATTTAGATACAATGGTGAAGAAGAATATAAAAGTGTAAAGCAAACTCCATATCAGAACAGGGGACGAAATGGTAATTATAATATACTTGTAAAAAAATGAAAAATTTATCCGGCATATTATCTGATATAAAACTATTAAAAGGTGAAATACCTGCTGATATGCATATCGCCCGGATTCGCTATGATTCACGTTTGGTGCAAGACGGCGATGTGTTTGTAGCGCTTAAAGGCGTACAGACAGACGGGCACGGCTTTATAGATAAAGCCATTCAAAACGGAGCCAAAGTAATCGTAGTGGAAGAGTGGCAAGACTCTTTACCGGAGGATGTGTTACAAATTCAAGTTGAAGATACACATGAGATATTGGCGTTGATGGCATCTGCTTATTATGATCATCCATCAAAGAAATTGACATTGGTTGGAGTCACGGGAACCAATGGAAAAACGACAATCGCCACTCTCAATTACAAACTGTTTAAAAAAGCCGGTTATAAAGCGGGATTATTATCTACTGTTGCTGTTATGATTGACGATGAAACCTTTCCGGCCACACATACAACGCCCGATCCGTTGATGATTAATTACTATTTAAATGAAATGGTAAAAAAAAGGGTAACCCATGCTTTTATGGAAGTCAGCTCGCATGGTATCGATCAAAAACGAACAGCCGGGTTGGATTTTGATGGTGGTGTGTTTACCAATTTAACCCACGACCATCTCGATTATCACGATACTTTTATCAATTATCGTGATACTAAAAAGCGGTTTTTTGACGAATTAAAAACGGATGCCTTTGCATTGGTCAATGCCGACGACAAAAACGGTCTTTTTATGTTGCAAAATACCAAAGCCCATAAATTGACTTATGCCCTTAAAAATCCAGCTGATTACAAAGCTAAGATTTTGGAACAGAATTTTAGCGGAATGCTTTTGGAAATCAATCAAATGGATGTTTGGGTACGGCTGGTTGGAAAATTTAATGCATATAATCTTTTGGCGGTTTTCGGTACGGCCAACCAATTAGGTATAGAGCCATTTGATATTTTAAAAATTTTAAGTGAATTGCAAAGTGTATCCGGTAGATTCGAATTGATTTTGTCGCCTGAAGGAAAAATTGCCATTGTCGATTATGCACATACCCCGGATGCTTTGGAAAATGTTTTAAAAACCATTAACGAAATACGTCCTCGTAACAAAGAACGATTAATTACGGTTGTTGGAGCTGGAGGTAACCGTGATAAATCCAAAAGGCCGGAAATGGCAGAAGTAGCTGCCCGCTTGAGTGATATGGTCATCTTTACTTCGGATAATCCGCGTGATGAAGATCCGGGGGCTATAATAGATGATATGGAAGCCGGTGTGCCGGGGCAGTATTATAAAAAAACTTTACGTATCACGGACAGACGAGAAGCGATCAAAGCCGCCGGAAAACTGGCAAATCCGGCTGATATTATCCTGATTGCCGGTAAAGGACATGAAAATTATCAAATTGTGAAAGGACAGAAGACGCATTTTGATGACTGTGAAGAGATTAAAATCGTATTCGGACTGATACAAAAACCCGTATAAACCAATAATTATGTTGTACTATTTATTCAAATATTTTTTGAACAATTTTCCCGGAGCCGGCTTGTTTGACTATTTGTCATTCCGTTCGGGATTGGCATTTGTGACCGCTTTGCTCTTTTCATTATTGGTCGGGAAAAAAATTATCAACCGGTTACGCAAAATGCAAATAGGAGAGACTGTACGTGATTTGGGGTTGGAAGGACAAAAAAGTAAAGAAGGAACCCCTACAATGGGGGGTATCATTATCATTTTAGCTACATTGATACCGGTATTATTATACAATGATTTGAGCAATATTTATATTCAATTGCTACTGATAACATTGCTTTGGATGGGATTTATCGGTTTTATGGACGATTATATCAAAGTCGTGAAAAAGAATAAAGAAGGTTTGGCCGGGAAATTTAAGATTTTGGGACAGACTATTTTGGGGATTGTCGTTGCGACTATCATGTTGGTCAATCAGGATATTACGATAAGAACGGAAAATTACAATCAAACGGAAACGGTTCAAAAAAAATTAGGTGAAAATTTTAATCCGCCGGAAAAATCACTCAAAACAACCATTCCTTTTATGAAAAAAAATAAAGAATTTGATTATGCCGCAGTTTTGAGAAATATCAGTCCCGGATTGGAAAAATATACTTGGATTTTTTTCGTCATTTTCGTGATTTTTATCATAACAGCCGTATCAAATGCTGCCAATTTAACTGATGGTATCGACGGGTTGGCCGCCGGAACATCCGCTATCATTGTAATGGCGTTGGCAATTTTGGCTTGGGTTTCGGGAAATATTCTGATTTCCGACTATTTAAATATAATGTATATCCCCGGTATCGGAGAAGTCTCGGTCTTTATCAGTGCTTTTTCGGGTGCATTGGTAGGTTTTTTATGGTTTAATACTTTTCCGGCACAAGTATTTATGGGTGATACCGGTAGTTTGACCATCGGGGCTATTATTGCTGTTGTTGCTTTGTTTATCAGAAAGGAATTATTGTTGCCGGTTTTAGCGGGAATTTTTGTAGTGGAAAATGCATCGGTTATCATTCAACGCGTATGGTTTAAATATACCAAGCGAAAATACGGTGAAGGACGAAGAGTTTTTAAAATGGCGCCGATACATCATCATTTTCAATTGAAAAATTGGCACGAAAGTAAAATTGTCGTGCGGTTTTGGATTATAGGAATTATCCTGGCAGCTATTAGTATAATCAGTTTGAAAGTCAGGTAGAAACCTTGTATGCAAGGTTTCAAAACAGTAGCAACGTTTCAATTGGAAATAATAAATTGAAAACAATAATAAAGGTGGCTGAGTGTTCCAACCCTGACTTTTGTCGGAGGAATGTATCAAAGCCACCGGACATCAAATAACCCCCTACGATAGTAGGGACAGGCAAATAACCAAATAACCAAATAACCGGTTAAAAAAAAGAAAAATGACAGAGAAAATCATCAATAGAAGAAAAGCTATTATAAAATCCTTCCGGCCCTTTACCAATGTGCCTGACCGGATGGAACAAGTAAGTATTAAAAACGGGGTCGTTTATATCAATGATTCCAAAGCGGAAAATATCAACGCAACTTATTTTGCTTTGCAAAGTATAAAAAAACCGGTTGTTTGGATTGCCGGAGGAGATGATCATAAAACCGATTATTGGGAATTAATGTCATTGGTGCGCCGTAAAGTGGAAGCTATCATTATGATTGGTAGTGATAATACCCGGCTCAATGTCTATTTTACACCTGTAATTGATGAAATTTATGAAGTGGATTCAATGCAAGAAGCCGTCAAGTTGGCTTATCACATCAGCGAACCCGGAACAAGTGTTTTGTTATCGCCTGCTTGCAAACCGGATTTTCGTTTTGCCGATTATCAAGACAGGGGACGACAATTTGTAGATGCTGTAAAAAATTTGTAATACAATGATAAGTATTTTGAGAAAAATATCAGGCGATCGCCAACTTTGGGTTTATACCGTTTTGCTGTTATTGTTTTCGTTTTTAATCGTGTATAGCGCCAGTAGTAATCTTGTCAATGTATACGAAAAAAACAGTCCGTTGTTTTTCGGTATAAAACATTTTATTCATGTTTCGATAGGTTTGGTAATCATGTTTGTAACCCATAAATTAAATCCGAAATATTTTTCTCATCTATCGAGGGTAATGATGCCGGTTATTGTTTTGTTGTTGGCTTTTACACTGACACGCGGGATAACCATGGGAGGGGCTAATGCCAGCCGTTGGATTTTTATTCCCGGTTTGGGAAGTATCCAACCTTCTACCGTTGCGTTTGTTTTTTTGATGATGTTTTCAGCCCGTTTTTTCGGTAAAACCGATTTACAACAAATAAGTTTTACGGAAAGTTTAAAAAGATATTGGTTTTGGGTTTTTGCAGTCACGGGATTAATTTTACCGGCAAACCTGTCAACTGCGGTTTTGATTTTTTCTATGGTATTAATTATCAGTATTATAGCTGGATATCCGTTTAAGAATTTATTTAAAGTTTTGGGTTTGGCATTATTCGGTCTGGTAATTTTGATATTGATTTTAAAAGCTTTTCCCAACCGGTTTTCCAATCGTTTGGACACATGGCAGAGTCGTATCGAAAGTTACTTCAATGATATAAAACAAGATGATAATACGGTTACAATAGATGATAAAAATTACCAACGTACACAGGCAAAAATAGCCATTGCCAAGGGAGGATTGATAGGATTCAGACCCGGAAAAAGTGTGCAAAAAAACTTTTTACCACAGTCAGTATCCGATTTTATTTATGCCATAATTATTGAAGAATACAGTTTGCTGGGCGGATTGCTCATATTGTTTATCTATTTGCTTTTGGGATTAAGGATGTTTTTCATAGCCAAAAAAGCTAAAAATCGCTATTATCAATTGTTGGTTTTGGCGGTCGGTTTTCCGATTATTGTTCAAGCGCTTTCAAATATGGCAGTGGCAGTCGGACTGTTTCCTGTAACTGGACAACCGCTTCCTTTGTTGAGTTCCGGAGGAACGGCCATTTGGATGAGTTGTTTTGCTATCGGCGTTATTTTGAGTGTCAGCCGTGATACCGAAATCAGAGAAAAAGAAAATCTAGAAGAATTTGTAACAGAGTAATTGATGATAAAACAATCAAAACATATCAAAGTCATTATCAGTGGGGGAGGAACAGGCGGTCATATTTTTCCGGCTTTGTCTGTAGCCAATGAAATCAAAAGACGGCATCCTGATGCTGAAATTTTGTTTGTAGGGGCCAAAAGACGAATGGAAATGGAAAAAATCCCGGCTAACGGCTATCCTATCAAAGGCTTATGGATTTCGGGTATTGACAGGAAAAGTTTTATTAAAAATTTGTTGTTTCCCGTAAAACTGATATTGAGTTTTGTGAAAGCCTTGATAATTGTTATGCGGTTTAAACCGGATTTTGTTATCGGAACAGGCGGATTTGCCAGTGGTCCGGTTTTATTGGCAGCACAATTTTTAGGTATTCCGACCTTTATTCAAGAACAAAATTCGTATCCCGGTATAACCAATAAAAAATTGTCAAAAAAAGCCCGCAAAATTTATACGGCCTACGATAATTTGGAAAACTTTTTTGATGCCCGTAAAATATTGAAAACCGGCAATCCGGTACGCAAAGATTTATCCGGTCTGAAAGTTGATAAAAATGAAGCGCTTAAAAAATTCGGCTTATATCCCGGCAAAAAAACTATTTTATCATTAGGTGGAAGTTTGGGAGCTGCGACACTCAATGAAGGCATTTTGAACATATTGGATAAACTCAAAGAGAATGATTATCAAATAATTTGGCAAACCGGTAAAAATGATTTTGAAAATTACAAGCATCTAACGGATGAGCAGGTTAAAGTGGTACCGTTTATCACAAATATGCCTGATGCTTATGCTGCCGCTGATTTGATTATCTCACGTGCCGGTGCGGGAACCATTTC
>JALVST010000110.1 GCA_027024205.1 Flavobacteriales bacterium
ATTTTTTTATTGTTAATCCGTAATCATGTCACCCTGCGGGGTTTAGCGGTATTTTCTTATTCTATACATCTACAAAGATGTCGCCCCTATGTGGCTCAGCGGTATTTTCTTATTCTCTACATCTACAAAGATGCCGCCCCTATGGGGCTCAGCGGTATTTTCTTATTGTTTACGTTACCAAGATGTCGCCCCTATGGGGCTCAGTGGGATTTTCTTATTCTCTACATCTACAAAGATGTCGCTCCTACGGAGCTCAGCGGTATTTTCTTATTGTTAACAACAAAGCAAAAAAAAAGTGCGTCCAAATAACTTGAAAGCACTTTTTGAACGTTTATATTTTCAATATCATCCAAAAAATCTCTTGATAAATCCTTTTTTCTTTTTGGATTGACTGTGTTCTTTTTCAAATTTGGAAATGAATTTATCTTCACATTTGGATAAGTCTTCATCTGATATTTCTGATTTTAAATATCTCTGTATCAATTCCTTATCACCTCCAAATAAACTTTCGACATAATCGCTGTATGTCGTATTGTGTTCTTTGAGCCATTGGTTAAAATATTTTTCCGATGCTTCCATACCGCCTTGTTCTTCCAAAGATTTCAAAGTCTTGTATAACTTAGCCACTTCTTCTTTTACATGCTGCGGTACCGCCTTACGTCGGGCATAGTATCCGATAATATTACCGTCATCGTCATACAAAGTATGAAAATTGGTAATTACCCAATAATAGCGACCGTCTTTGGCCAAGTTTTTTATAATAGCCCGCACATCGTGTCCTTGTTTCAATTCATCCCAAAGATGTTTGAAAATAATCTTCGGCATGTCGGGATGCCTGATAATATTATGCGGCTGATTTAACAATTCATTTTCACTGTATCCTGCAATTTCTTTGAAATAATCATTGACAAACTTGATGATACCCTTGGCATCGGTTCTACTGACAATAGTCTTTTTGGGACTAATCGTGATTTCGATATCTTTGGGTGTGGGTTTCTGTGGTCTTTTCATAGGATATTATATTTGTTTTTTGATAATATTGTTTACAATTATCAAAAAATGATTTGCTTTATTCTTACAAAATTACATTTTTTTTAATTCATGTTACTTCTATAACCAAAAAAACTTTATTTTTTTACATTTATTTCATATGAATAAATATGACTGTGTCCCCTCACATTCGTCGGGGCTCAACGGATTGTTTATCGGTTTATCTACTACTTCTAACAGGGCGACCCGTCTGGGATCAGAGGTAGTTCTTTATAAAATTCTTCCAACAGAGCGACCCTATGGGCTCTGCGGTAGTTTTTTATTGTTACCTTTACAAAGATGTTGCCTCTACGAAGCTTTATTGTTCTTTCTTTTTTCAGAGTTTGATTTTGTGATTTTACAACAGAGTGATGTGCTTGCCGAAGTATTTCACGGAGTTTAGCACAGAGTTTCACAGAGTTTCTTAAAACAAATTAAAACTATTCAAATTGATTAAAAAATCCTGAGGATATTGTTCCGCTCTAAAAAATAACAAACCGAAATAAAACGTATCAACCGACTGCTTGACATTGGGATGCCGTTTCAACTTTTTCCAAGCGGCTTTCATTTCTTCCGACCAATAAATATCATCAACTATTACAACGGAATCGTTATGTAGATGTTTTTGTAATTTTTCAAAATACCTTAAAGTTGGCTCCAAAAGGTGATTACCATCCATCAGAACCATGTCAAATTTTATATCTTTTTCAATAAGTTTATCAAGGTAGGCATCAAAATCACTTTGAATAATTGTGATATTTTTGATATTGTTTTTTTGAAATTGTTTTCGTGTCAGATTTACCAATTTTTTATCGCCTTCTACTGTAATTATTTGCGATTTTGGACTGCCGAGTGCCATCGCATACGCTGATTTACCCAAGGAAGTTCCTAATTCCAAAATACTTTTCGGCTTAAAATATTTCGTCAATCTGAACAGACGCTTCATATTCTTGAGACTGCTTCCGGCAATTGTAGCTATTTCAGCCACAGAACGCTCATGCGTTTGAAAAACCCGGCTGCCGGCACCCAAATCGGTTACTTCAATAATAGTCTTATTTAGTAACAATTGTTTATGATATTCTTTCAATAGACGGTATTCGGGATATTTGGTCTTGTCGTAAAAACAATTGGTTGCCAAAGCGTATATAAACGGCGAATGTAAACCGTGTGCATTGACTGAATGTGTCAGGAATTTTAGATAGTCCCGAATAAGTTGAAAGTTGAAAGTTAAAAGTTGAAAGTTTTTTACAATTGACACTTGCTTCTTGTTACTTATTATTAAATCTTCTTAACATACTTAGTTAAAATAATAATCTGCTGTCCTTCTACCCTGCCTTCTATTTGTCCGGGATTATCTGCGACCAGAGAAATACGTCTGACAGCCGTACCGCGTTTGGCGGTAAAACCGGCGCCTGCAACTTTCAAATCTTTAATCAATACCACGGCATCACCGTTTTGTAGAACAGCTCCGTTACTATCTTTGTGTACTATGGCATCTTCTTGATTACCTTCTCCGGTAGCTTCCGCCCACACTTGGGTTTCTTCATCCAGATATAGCATATCCAATAAATCTTGCGCCCATGTTTCACCTTTTTTATTTAACCTGTGTAACAAACGCCACGCCATGACTTGAACGGCCGGCACTTCACTCCACATACTGTCATTGAGACAGCGCCAATGATGGCCCTCCATGGTATCAGGATGTTCTATTTGCGACAAACAGCTTTTACAAACTACAATTTCATTACCGGAATGATTTTCAGGGGCTACTTTGTAAACGGAAAGATTGTGCTCGCTACCACACAATTCACATTGTCCGTTACTTCGTTGTAATAATTTTTTGTCGATTTTCATATATATCGAGTTGAAAGTTGAAAGTTATGGTTCATAGCTTATCGCATTCTTTGATGATTGTTTGTTACTTCATACCTTATTCTCGTTTTATGAATTGAGGAATTGAGGATTTTTTTATAACTTGTATATTTTTCATCAATTCCTCAATAATCATCCATTTTCCATTCTCAATTCAGCATACCATTTCCCAATTTTTCCTAGAATGACCTTCGCTAATTTTACTTTACTCTCTTGCGTCCAACCGGCAACGTGGGGTGTCAAAATTACATTTTCCATTTGTATCAACTTACGAAATGCTTCCGGTAATTCATTCCGGTCAAACATATTTTCAAACGACGATTTTTCATATTCCAAAACATCCAATCCGGCGCCGCGTATTTTACCTCGTTGCAAGGCATCGACCAAAGCAAGCGTATCAACCACCGTACCTCTGGCCGTATTAACGAGCCAAAAATTTTTGGCAAATGTATTGATAAATTCCGAATTAATCATCTTATAAGTCAAAGGGGTATGCGGAACATGTAACGACAAGATATCTGTTTTAGCTTTTAATTCCGTTAAATCTACTTGCCGGGCATTACCGTCACCTACATTATCTTTAATATCATAGGCCAAAACAGTCACGTCAAAGCCTTGTAATTTTTTAGCAAAAGCTTTTCCCATATTGCCATATCCTATTATTCCGACAGTTTTACCATCCAGTTCTTCCCCTCTATTAGCT
>JALVST010000111.1 GCA_027024205.1 Flavobacteriales bacterium
TCTGCTGACGAGCCTTTGGCTACAAATAGAAAATATTTAAACTCATCATTTGATTTTCTTTCAAAACCTTCTGCTATATTATTCATTATAGAAACAGCTGACCTTTGAATTTGATTTTTAAAGCCAAAATCGTTTGTAACTTTAAACAATTTATAAATTTTTAATGTCAATTCCTTAGACTTTTGCCAAGAAATAATCTCTTCAAACTTATTTATTTTCATATGTTTATATTCTATTTTAACATTAATGTCATATGTAACCTTTGATGATTAAAATAATCATTTCTCCCGATAAAAATCGGGACAGGCTTTGTGTGTTTAATAATTATTTTAATCATGTCGGTTTCATTTTAATCTATTTATTTTTTAAAGCACTTTCTGCAACTTTATAAACTTTATGAACGTTACGAACTTTACAAACTAATTATAACAAAGTTTTTTTATTATTTTCGAATACAATTTATGCTCTTCTACCAAGCCGCATTGTTCTACTTCTTCCAAGGTTTTACAACCTCTCAAATCGACTGTTTTTTGGGCAATGATTTCGCCGGTATCCATGCCTTCATCTACATAATGCACCGTTATTTTTGTTTCGGGCAACCGGTTTTCAAATGCCCATTTGTAAGCATCCAGACCTTGATGCCGTCTGGTATCTGCCGGATGAATATTGATGATTTTTTTCGGATATTTTCTAACAAATTCAGGTGACAGTATCCGCATATATCCTGCTAAAATAAGGAAATCAAACGGATATTTTTCAATAATTTTGCTAACTTCCTCGTCATATTCTTTTCGTTTCAAACCTTTACTTGACAAGGTTTCCGTTTCGATTCCCATTTGTCTGGCAATATCCAATCCGGGGGCATCCGGCTTGTCGGAAAAAACCAATACCACTTCTGCCAAACCTTTGAGAATACCGTTTTGGGTCTCCTCAATGATACGTTTCATATTGCTACCGCGACCGGAAATAAAGACAATCAGTTTCTTCATAAATAAGTTGAAAGTTTTGATTTCATTTTTTTACCACAGAGTTTCAAAGAGTTATGCACAGAGTTTTACAGAGTTTTCTGTTATTTCGTGTGTTTAATTTATTATCATTCCTCATTCCTCACTCCTTACTCCTCATTCTCAATTATCCATTTTCAATTCATAATTTTTCCTCATGCCAATATCCTTTCTAAAATACATCCTATCAAACTTAATCTTCTCAACGGCTTCATAAGCTTTGCTTCGTGCTTGTTCCAGTGTACCCGCATGTGCTACAACATTCAAAACCCGTCCGCCATTGGTCAAAATTTGTCCATTTTCGGATTTTGTACCTGCGTGAAATACGATAATATCATCATTTACATCTTTCAAACCGTTAATCAATTTCCCTTTTTCGTACCTCCCCGGATATCCGCCCGACACCAAGACGACATCGACAAAATAACCCGGATTGAATGTCATGGTTATTTCCGACAAATTACCTTGCAAACACGCCTTGCCAATATCCCATAAACTTGTTTTAAGTGCCGGCAGTAAAACTTCCGTTTCGGGATCACCGAAACGCACATTGTATTCCAGCAGGTAACTTTTACCGTCTTTAACCATAATCCCGAAATATATCACGCCTTTATAGTGCATCTCTTCGGTCTGAATGCCTTTTAAGGTCGGAGCGATGATATTTTTATTGATATCCGCCATAATTTCCGGCGCCAAATCCACCGGACAGTAAGCGCCCATACCACCGGTATTCGGTCCGGTATCGCCTTCGTAAAGTTGCTTATGGTCTTGCGACGGTTGAAGGGTTTTGATACTACGCCCATCGGTAAAAGCTATAACGGATACCTCATCGCCTTGAATTTTATCTTCAATGATAAACGGGACATTTTTGCCATAAGATTGCTCCAATTTTTGCAAGACTTCTTGCGCTTCGGCAACTGAACTGCATACAAACACGCCTTTTCCACCGGCTAATCCGTCAAATTTGATAACGAGATTGCCTTGTTTTTCGGCAATCAAATTTTTTGCATCGGCGGTATGATTAAAGACATGGAACGATGCTGTGGAAACCCCGTATTTTTGCATAAATTTTTTGGCAAAAATTTTAGAGGCTTCCAATTTTGCCGCTTGTTTGTCCGGCCCGATGATTTGTATATCTGTCGATTTGAAATAATCAACAATCCCTTCCGCCAATGGCTGCTCAGGGCCTACAAATATCATCCCGATTTGTTGCCACTCACAAAAATCCTTTACAGCCTTAAAATCTTGAATGTTTAACAGGTGCGAATTGGGGATACCTCCGTTACCGGGTGCCGTAAAAACATTTTTCCAACCGATATCACGGGCAAATTTCCACGCTAAGGCATGTTCTCTTCCGCCGCTACCAAGGACTAAAATCCTTTTAGTTGAATGTTTATAATGTTGAATGTTCATAATGTTAGTTAAAAGTTCATAAAGTTTAATGTTCGTAATGTTGAATGTTCAATCCGAATTTCATAAACTATAAAACTTTGATTAATACTGATAATAATTTTGAAATATCTACCAATAACCGGTATAAATCATCAAAATCGTCTTTTGATATTTTATCTAATTCCAAAGCCAAATACAGCATTGATCTTACTTCTGCTGACGAACCTTTGGCTACAAATAAAAAATATTTAAATTCATCATTTGATTTTCTTTCAAAACCTTCGGCAATGTTATTCATTATAGAAACCGATGCTCTTTGAATTTGACTTCTAAAATCAAAATCTTTAGTGTCTTAAAGAGTTTATAAATTTTTAAAGTTAATTCCTTGGATTTTTTCCAAGATACAATTTCTTCAAATTTATTTATTTTCATTCTTAACTTGTTTTTTACTTTTATAAAAAACTCTTACAACTTTACGAGCTTTACAAACTTTATGAACTTTACAAACTTTTAACTTTCAACTCGATATCGTCAGATATTAATCCTTCCTTCATTTTTTGTATATCTGCCACCATTTGTTCTTTAAATTCAGTAATCTGTAAACTGCGAATGGCAGCCAAAGCGGCATTATCGGGATGAACAACGGTTACTGCCGGCGTGTTGCTCGGCATCATCAATGATGAATTAATATTCAGCAACATATCGGTTTTGTCCGAAAAAGGCGGACAGTTGATAACCGGCACATTCAGGTTTGCCGCCAAAGCGCCCCCCAATCCGTTACTGCGTCCGGCGATGGCTATCACACTAACGGGTTCAATAGCATTGTTGATAACTTCTGCCAATGCGACCAAACGTTCGCCGTTTTTGTGTGCCGAAATGATACGCATCTGCGTTTTAACATCAAATTTATCGAGATGAGATTTTATTTTTTCGGCGTGTTTAACATCTGATTTTGAACCCATTACCATCGCAACAAAGCCGGGTTTAATCAATTTGTGTTGCAACAAATTGTGATACATACGCACTTTTACCGGCAAATTGGTTGTTTGGTAAGGCTTTCCTGTAATAATCTC
Organism: Flavobacteriales bacterium; assembly: GCA_027024205.1. Lineage (GTDB taxonomy): Bacteria > Bacteroidota > Bacteroidia > Flavobacteriales > Flavobacteriaceae > WGBX01. Next base: position 3,470 of record JALVST010000111.1, read on the forward strand.
AAAAATATCACGATAACGTTTGGACGTTTCCGCAACAACTTCTTCTGACAGAACTTCCGGC
>JALVST010000112.1 GCA_027024205.1 Flavobacteriales bacterium
GGATAATTTGAGCAAATAATGTTATCTTTGTCATAAGAGAATGGTGTTTTTGGTTTTACAACTCAAAGTTAATTGAGATTTTTAAATACCATTCTCTTTTTATATTATTTTTTCAAACGTTTAGGACGGGATTGATCTGACACTTCTAAAATCCTAAAAAAAAAAAAATTGATTTACTTGTTGACACTAAAATATTTTTTGTAATTTTGCAACCCGATTCATTTAAACCTCTGGCGAAAATCGTGAATGTTTTTTTGAATAAATCCTTAAAATGATTAGAAAATGGACAGTCTCATTAAATTAGTTCAAGACGAACTTATAGAAAAGAAAGATATACCGGAATTCGGACCCGGTGATACCATTACGGTTTACTACGAAATTAGAGAAGGAAACAAAACCAGAACCCAGTTTTTTAAAGGTGTCGTGATTCAAGTTCGCGGGAGTGGTGCTACTAAAACTTTTACCATTCGTAAAATTTCAAATGATATCGGTGTTGAAAGAATTTTTCCTGTCAACATGCCGACTCTTCAAAAAATTGAAGTCAATAAACACGGCAAGGTTCGTAGAGCACGCATCTTCTATTTCAGAAAACTGCGAGGTAAAAAAGCCCGAATCAAAGAAAAAAGAAGTCTTAAAAAATCTTAATTCATATTTAAAAAAAAGCCCGGATTTTTCCAGGCTTTTTTTATTTTAAAGATATCAAAAAAAATGCCGGAAAATTTTCCGGCATTTTTTTTTGTAAAATTTATTACATCATCGGCATGCCACCGCCACCCATTGGCATGGCAGCAGCCGGATTTTCTTCTTTGATATCCGTAATAGCCGCTTCGGTCATCAAGATCATTCCCGATACGGAATTAGCGTTTTCAAGAGCGACACGGGTTACTTTTTTCGGGTCTATAATACCGGCTTTAAACATATTGACATATTCGTCGTTTTTAGCATCATAACCGAAATCACCCTTGCCTTCCGACACTTTTCCTACGACAATTGCACCTTCTTTTCCGGCATTATTTACAATTTGACGCAAAGGTTCTTCAATGGCACGTTCAACAATTTTAATACCGGTTTCTTCATCTTTATTAGCGGGTTTCACATCTTTAAGGGCATTTTTTGCTCTTACAAGAGCTACGCCACCACCTGCAATAATACCTTCTTCAACCGCTGCTCTTGTTGCATTTAAAGCATCTTCAACCCGGTCTTTCTTTTCTTTTAGCTCAACTTCCGACGGTGCACCGACATATAAAACGGCAACCCCTCCTGACAATTTAGCCAAACGCTCTTGTAATTTTTCTTTGTCATAATCGGAAGTGGTTGTTTCTATTTGAGCTTTTATTTGTTTGATACGGGCTTCAACATCTTCTTTTTTTCCGGCACCACCCACTATCGTCGTATTATCTTTGTCAATAGTCACTCTGTCAGCTTGACCTAACATTTCCAAACCAGCATTTTCCAAAGTGAAACCTCTTTCTTCGGAAATAACCGTTCCGCCGGTCAAAACGGCGATATCGTCAAGCATGGCTTTACGTCTGTCTCCGAATCCGGGCGCTTTTACAGCGGCAATTTTAAGTGTGCCACGCAATTTGTTAACGACCAAAGTGGCTAGCGCTTCGCCTTCAACATCTTCGGCTATGATTAACAAAGGTCTGCCGGTTTGTGCCGATTTTTCCAATACCGGCAACAAATCTTTCATGGTTGAGATTTTTTTATCTACCAACAAAATCAGCGGTTTTTCCAACTCAACTTCCATTTTTTCATGATTAGTTATAAAGTAAGGCGATAAATACCCGCGGTCAAATTGCATACCTTCCACCACATCGACATAAGTTTCCATCCCTTTGGCTTCTTCCACGGTAATCACGCCGTCTTTACCGACCTTACTGAAAGCATCGGCAATCATTTCACCGACATTTATATCATTGTTAGCGGAAATGGAAGCCACTTGTTTTATTTTTTTCAAGTCGTCTCCAACGGGAACCGCTTGTTTTTCCAAATCTTTAACCAAGGCTTCCGTAGCTTTATCCATGCCGTTTTTAAGGTCTTGCGGATTGGCTCCGGCAGCCACGTTTTTTAAGCCTTCATGAACCATGGCTTGTGCCAAAACAGTAGCTGTTGTTGTACCGTCTCCAGCCAAATCATTAGTTTTGGAAGCTACTTCTTTAACCATTTGAGCCCCCATATTTTCAAGTGGATCTTCCAACTCTATTTCTTTGGCTACCGTAACACCGTCTTTGGTAACTTGCGGGCCCCCGAAAGATTTTTCTATGATAACATTACGTCCTTTGGGACCTAAAGTTACTTTTACTGCATTTGCCAAAGCGTCAACGCCTTTTTTTAATTGATCTCTTGCTTCGACATCAAATTGAATTTTTTTTGCCATAATCTATTATTTTTTGTTTTTGTTCAATACTTTTTTTGCAGAAATTATGCCATTCCCGAAAAATTATTTTCGTTATAAAAAAAAAAGTGTCAAACTGACAGTTTGACACTTTTTTTATTCTTCCGGTAAAAATTTTCAGGAAATTTATTTTTTGGCTGGTACTTGTTGCTTATCATTAGTGCCCGGCATAACGGGATTAGGCATGGGTTTTTGCGTGTCATCTTGTTCCGGTGCATGATTCTCAATAGCTTCTTTTACAGGAGATTTGTCTCCGGAATGGGTACTGATGATAGCCGAATTGGAAATCAAAATCAATACAACCAAAAGACTAAACAAAAACCAAGTGGCTTTGTCTAAAAAATCAGTTGTTTGTTGTACGCCTCCAAACATATTGCCTCCCCCACCGGCAAATGTGGAATCCAAACCGCCTCCTTTGGGATTTTGAACCATTACAACGGTAACCAATAAAAAAGCTACAACAGCGATTAATAATATAAAAACAATTAAGCTCATAATCTCTTTATTTTAATTTTTGTTTGAGTTCATCAATTTGATTTGCAAAATAACTACTTTTTTTTGGATATTTCAAACTTAATATTCGAAAAGCTTGTATAGCCTTCTCATATTTTTGCTGTTTAACATATAAATTAGCCAATGTTTCAGTCATCAACATTTGTTTTTCCGATACACTCTGTTCAATAATTCCGGGAGGTTTGACGCTGACATGTTTCTTCGGAACGATTTTAGGCCGTTCTTTTAAAAACTTTTCTATCAAATCAAGATTGGATTTATTTTTTTGTTTTTTCGTCGTTTTAAAACGTTGCACCCATTCCGTATAACTCAATTTTACATCCGGTTCAATATTCTTTTTAAGACTGTCTTTTTCTTTTTTAGCAGCATTCAGTTTGTTTAAAGCCTCCAAATCAACAACTATTTCCGGCTCTTTCGTTTTAACGGGTTTTACCGGCTTTTTATCTTTACCAACCGCCAGCCATTTTTCCTTTGGTATCTCTTTTTGATTCGCTTTTGTAACGAAAGGTTTTTCTTCCTTTTGAACCGGTATTTTTTCAGGTTTTTTAGGAATAGCTTTTGTTATCAATCTCGGAATCGGTTTCACTATTTTAACCGTTCCTTTTTTTTCTTTAGTTTCTTTTGTTTCTTCTTTTTTGTTAGAAGTCAAAGCTTTGGTAACGAGCGGGTCACGAATGGCCTTAACAGGACTTTTTGGTTTTTCCGGTTGAAAAGAGATTTGTTTGGGTGCTTGTTCCTTATTGATATATTCAAATAAAAGACTCCGGTCAATACTACGGGCAGCCGTTTGTTGTAATCTCGGGGCTATAAAAGTATTACTGAGTTTTAAATACCGGGTTGAAGCCGCCCATCCCGCTTGAAAAAACGGATATTCCTTTACTATGGCGTCTATCTCGTCGATATGTTCCTTTAAAACGGTATCGTCATTAAGTGCTCTGAATAATATGCCGGGGTCCGTTACCATTTTGCCAAGGTATCATTAAATAAATTATCGAGTATGGTTTTTAATATTTCTTCTTGTGCCTGAGCTTTGATATCGTTTAAACTTGTTGATGCCGGATAATCATAATACCAACTGTATCTTTTACTTATATTATCGCCGAGTGTCCGGTTATTGGTATAATCTATTTTTATGGCAATAGTCAACCGGTTTTGAGCCGCCGTCTGTCCGGCAGCTAATGCAGTCGGTTGGATTTTATAATCTACTATTTCGCCTTGAAAAATGACATCTCCACCCGATTTTACTTGTGTTAGGCCGGTCTGTTTGTCAATACGGTCAATCAACATATTACGAAAATCTTCGTTTAATCCCGGTTCTATTAAGGGAGCATTATTCGGAAAATAATCCACTTGAAAAGTTTTGACATCTTTTGATACGTTAATCCCAGTAAAAGAATAACTGACTTTACAAGAATAAACCGACAAAACAATCAATAATGCGGAAATAATATGTAAAAAAATTTTTTTCATCAATTTTGTGATACAAAGATAGTTTTTTTGAGGAAATGATGATTTGTTTCGTTTCATAGCATATTTCATACTTTGATGATTGTTTAACACTTCTAATTTCTAATTCCCAATTTCCAATTTGAGTAATTGAGAAAGGTCGCCAAGTATCCCGTCACGACCCCAACGATTGTTGGGGAGACGGAATGTATCGAAGCACACTCATCAATTCATCAACTCATCAATATTCAATCCAAACCGTATAATTTTATCTTTCTGTACAAAGTCCGTTCGGATATTCCCAGTTCTTGTGCAGCTTTTTTCCGCTTTCCGTGATGTTTTTCCAGGGCCTTTTTTATCAATTCTTTTTCACGGTCTTGCAAAGACAAACTTTCCTCTTCCGGCTTTGCTACCGTAACAATCTGACCATCGTTTACCGGATCCTTTATATAGTCATTAGCCGGCACAATAATTTCTACCCCGTCTTCGGTATGTTTAACGGTTTGATGCCCCCTGTTTTTTTCTTCCAGATATAAGACAGGTTTTTGATGTTCTATTTTATCTTTGAGATAATCTATTTCTTTTTTCAAATCAAATATCAATTTATAAATAATCTCCCGGTCTTTATTGTAATCGAAATTAGCAGTTTCTGACGGAATAACCGTCGGGAAATGTTTTTGGTAATCGGGCAAATATTTTTTTAAGGTTTCTCCACCCACTATCCTTTCTTCTTCCATGACCGAAATTTCTTCAACTACATTTCGCAACTGACGGATATTGCCCGGCCACTCATAACTTTCGAGTATGGCAATGGCATCAGGCGTTAATCGCACAGCCGGTTTTCCGTATTTTTGAGCAAAATCGGTAGCAAATTTTCTAAACAACAAATGAATGTCTCCTTTGCGTTCCCGTAAAGGAGGCAAATATATTTCAACCGTATTTAACCTGTAAAACAGATCTTCTCTGAATTTTCCTTCTTCAATTAATTTTAACAAATTTTTATTGGTTGCCGCTACAATACGGACATCGGTTTTTTGCACTTTGGACGAACCGACTTTAAGAAATTCGCCGTTTTCCAAAACACGTAATAGCCTCACTTGTGTTGTTAATGGCAATTCGCCGACTTCATCTAAAAAAAGCGTACCCCCGTTTGCCACTTCAAAATAACCTTTACGGGTAGTCGATGCGCCGGTAAAAGAACCTTTTTCGTGACCGAATAACTCACTGTCTATGGTTCCTTCCGGAATGGCCCCGCAATTCACTGCAAAATAAGGACCATGTTTGCGATGCGAATTATGATGAATGATTTTCGGGATATTTTCCTTTCCTACTCCGCTCTCTCCGGTAATCAATACCGTAATATCGGTCGGAGCCACACGTAAAGCTTTATCTAAAGCCCGGTTTAAAAACGGATCATTACCGATAATACCATAACGTTGTTTAATACTCTGTAAATGTTCGTACATATTTTGTATTAGTTAAAAGTTGAAAGTTGCACCTCGACAAGCTCACTAACCTTAGTTGAAAGTTAAATGCTTGTAGAGACAAATCTTATTGGTTCCTTTCTTAAAAATGTTAATTTTCAATTTTTCAACTCACATGAGAATAGCAAAAATAATGAAAATATCATTAGATATGACAAAATGACATGTTAAAATAAACTAAAAATTTCGTTAAATAGCTTGGATAAGTAATTTTTATATCATATATTTGTTGATATGACATGTTTTATGAGATTAATATTCTTCTTCTTATTATTGTTGTTTTTAAATAATTTTTCTATCCTTTCACAAACTAACAAACAGATTTGGAAAGCAGTCTTTCTATATCAAAAAATTTATACCGTTAAAGAAAAAGCCCGTATGGATAGTTTGATAAAAAACGACGATTTTTACAGACAAATGCAAGATTATGCCAATAATAATATCCATCACAAAACTTATGTGATGTATCTTGATAATCAAGTTTCAAAATTTTATCAAAAAATTATCGACAAGAATCCGGAAATTGCTGAATACATAAATCAAAAGAATAAAGATAAGTACTTATTCAAATCATTAAAAAGCGGCAAATACATTCAAAATTACAGCATATTAAGTATTTCTTATACTGTAACGGACAGTCTGCCCGATTTTCATTGGCACATTACTGGAGAGCAGAAAAAAATAGGCAAATATACCGTTATAAAAGCAATCGGGCAGGAAACACGAACATATAGAAAAGACGGCAAACTAAAAGATATCCATTTAGAATTAACCGCTTGGTTTTGTCCAGATATTCCGGTTCCCAACGGACCGGAACTTTACGGGGGCTTACCCGGTTTTATTATGGAACTCAGTGCCGGTAAAGATATATTTCTACTTAAAGAAATATCGGTCAATCTTAAAAAGAAAATAAAAATTAAACCTCCCGTAGTACAAAAGCATAAAGGAACCTATAAAGAATTCTTAAAAGAACAAGGCAAAATATATCAACGCTTTAAAAAACGCTACGAAAATAGAAGAAATAAACAAGAAAATTTGTGGCAAAATTAGAACCATTCCTTTAAAAACAAACCAATTATGAAAAAAAACGTTTTATTATTATTACTATTTGTATTTGAGGTTAGTTTTGCACAACAAAACAAACAATGGCGGGCAGTTTATCAATTTAAAAATATCGTGTCAAAAAAAGAAAAAGCACGGCGTGATTCATTGCTCAAAGCCCAACCGGCTATGGCTGAGTTTATAAAAAAAATGTATAAACGTTTGGATAATCGTACGTATTATCTCGATTTTAACCGGACAAGTTCCGTTTTTAAACAAAAGCCGAAATTGGAACCGGACAAAAAAGTACGTATGACGGGTATTAAACGTGTTTTGTACAAAGATTTATCATCCAAAACATATAGAGATTTCAGACCAATGTTCGGTGAAAATTTTATCATCAGTGACACCTTACCCGATTATCACTGGAAAATTACCGGTGAAACTAAAAAAATCGGAAATTTTAATGTTTTGAAAGCCGTTGGAACCGAACAAGTTAAAGATAAAAATAACAAAGAAAAAAGCCAAGAAATTACCGCTTGGTTTGCCCCTGAAATTCCTGTCGGTAACGGCCCTCAAAAATATTGGGGATTGCCGGGTTTGATAATGGAATTACATACCGGCAAATCCGTATATGTTTTGAAAGAATTATGGCTTAACCCGAAAGAAAAAGTTGAAATAAAACCTCCGAAAAAGGGTAAAGTTCTCAGCCAGGAAGCATTTGAAAATGAACGTAAAAAAATCTTTGATAATATGCGTAAACGCACTCAAAACCGGCGTGGTGATAAAAAATCGGATAGACAAATTATAATCAGAATGTAATGCGTATTTTTATATCGGTTATCTTCATAATCTTGTCACAACACTTTGCCAGGGCTCAAAAAGTTCATTTTTTGGGCAAAGTTCAAGATTCGACCGGACAGGCTTTACCTTCTGCAAGTGTAGTGGTGGCACACTTTAAAACCGGTGTTTTTCAAAGTTTTGCCATCACCGACAAAAACGGAAATTTTGCAATTGAATTAAGCCCGCAAAAAACTTATAGTGTTAAGGTCAACTATATGGGTTATTTGCCGGTAATAGATACGCTTGTTGTCCATGATAAAAATATTATTAAAAAATACATTTTAAAGCTTGACAAGCAACAACTTGACGGAGTTGAAATCAAATACGAAATGCCGGTAACCGTCAAAGGAGACACTATTGTTTATAACGCCGACTCGTTTACCAACGGCACCGAAAAAAAACTTGGCGACGTGCTCAAAAAAATGCCGGGTATCGAAGTGGAAAAAGACGGCACCGTCAAAGTGGAAGGTAAAACCGTCAAAAAAGTGATGGTTGAAGGAAAAAATTTCTTTGAAGGCGACTCCAAACTCGCCAGTAAAAACATTCCGGCCAATGCCGTCAAAAAAGTGCAAGTATTACGTAATTACAACGAAAACAGCCAACTACGGAATTTTGAAGACAATGACGGAAGTTATGCCTTGAATATCAAACTCAAAAAAGGCAAAAAGAATTTTTGGTTTGGCGATATTACCGCTGGCGGGGGGACCGGCCAACATTATTTATTACATCCCAAATTGTTTTTTTACAGCCCCAAACGAACCTATAATATCATCATCGATGCTAATAATAACGGAAGTGCCCCGATGACTTTCAGTGATTATTTCAAAATGATCGGCGGTCTTAGAGCTTTGTTTAGAAAATCAGGTTCCGGATTTAACAATTCGAGTGATATGCTCGGATTTTCACTTTTACCCAATGATAAGGCCAAAATGATGCAAACCGGATTTGGAGCCGCAAGTTTTACTTACCAACTTACACCTAAATTAGACCTCAACAGCTTTTTTATAATTAACAAAAGTCAAGTTAATATGCTCACCGAAAGCCAAAAACTTTATACTGCATCAGGCATCTATGAGCAAAGCCGCAACGACAACAGTCAAAATAATTTTACCGGAATCCTTAAAACTAGTTTGGAATACAACCCAAATCCCGACCTTAACATCAAATACGATTTACTCGGAAAATTTATCACTTTGTCGCAAAACGAACATTTTACGTCGTCTGTCCGTGATGATACTCAAAGCATTAATAAAGATGAAAATCAATCCCTATCTCAAAATTTCGAATTATACAAAACGTTGAAAAATAGCAATTTAGTTAGCGTTTCGATACAACATAATTTTAACAACCGACTGCCATCTCTAGAAATTCTCTCATCGGGAGAATTTTTTACAACCTCATCTCTCATCAATATGACACCGCAACAAACTTATGACTTGTTGCAATATCAAAAACTTAAAAGTAATGATCTGTCAGCTGTCGCCGACTACTATTATATTATCAATGATGTCAGTCATATCGATATTTCGAGCGGAGCAAAGTTAGTTTGGCAAGAACTTTCATCCAATATTACACAAAAATTGGACAACGGAAAAGAAACGGAATTGAATTCACCGGCATTACAAAACGACGCCCGTTACGGATTTAACGATATTTATATCGGAGCTTATTACAAAGTTTTGTGGGGTAATTTGATTTTTCGACCTGGGATCAGCGGGCATTATTATCTCCACAACGACCGGCAATTTAATGACACCAAAGAACAAATCAAGTGGTTTGTATCACCGGAAATATTTCTCAAATACCGTTTCGCAACTTCGCAACGATTAGTTTTGAAATATAAACTGACCAATAGTTTCAGCGATATTAAAAAATATGCACAAGCTTATATCATACGGAGTTTTAACAATTTACAGTCAGGTAATCGCGATTTGAAAAGTATATTACAACACACAATTACGCTGCGTTATTCCGTATTTAATATGTTCAAATTCTATCATTTTTATTCCAGTATTTCGTACAGCCGGTCTTTACATCCGGTACGCCAACAAATCCGGCAGGTACAAACGGATTTAGTCGGAATACCCGTCAATCTCAATAACGATGATGAAAGTTGGACCTTTTACGCCGGTTATGGCAAACGGTATATCTATTGGAAATTTAAAATAAATTCGGATTTAATGTTTTCAAAAAATTACAACATTATCAATTATCGTGAAGTAGCATCCAATTCGCTTTCACAAAATTACGGATTAACTGTCAATTCCAATTTGAGCGGTTTTTTTAATTTTGACATTTCTTACAACCTGAATATCAATCACTTTGACAATGATTTAAGAAATAGCCTGTATGTGACCCAAAAACCTTCTGCCGGAGTGGAACTGCGGTTCTTCAAACAAACAACCCAACTAAACATCAATTATGAGTATTACGACCAAAAACAACAAAATCAAAATATGCATAAACATTACGGATTTTTAAGCACTGAATTGTTTTATCAAAAAGCAGGCAGTCGTTGGGAATTCAGTTTAAAATCAAATAACTTGTTGAATACCGGAACCATAAATAATGAAAATCTCTCGGATTTGTATTTTGTAACATCCCAATATTATGTAATGCCGAATTACTGGTTGTTGCAAGTAAAGTACAAATTATAGTAGTTACCGAGCCTGTTGAAGTATCAATATTTATTAAGAATTAATAAAAATAACTTCACCCAATGCATCTTTATAATCGCTACCGAGTAACATTTTATTTACAGGAAAATAAAAACGGAAATAAATTCCTTGATTTTTATAGCTTTCCATATGATTTATGATTTTCGAAAACGTTAAATAATCCGTGTCAAAAATTAACAGTGCCGGTTTTTCTTCGATTTCTTCGGGGGTATTGATATTCTGTAAAGTCTTAAAATATGATTTTAAATTCTCAAAATTTCTATCGTAGCCTATCATATAAAATCGTTGAAAATCAATATTTTTTGAGAGTATTTTACTTTTATTCAGACGTAACCGCAGCCATGATTTAAAAAATAGTTTCATCAAAAATTCCAGTGGCGGAAAAGACCGGAAATGTTTGCGGTAAAACTGAAAAGTCGTCTCTAAAAAATTGCGGTAATAACCGGCATCTCTGCGACTGCTTTCTCCCTTGAAATGGATAATTTTTGCATCCGGCACATAAAAATTAGGATAACCGGCTTTTAAAATCCTGTAAGACAAATCGATATCTTCGCCATACATAAAAAATTGTTCGTCAAACCCCCCTACCGATTTAAACACACTTTTTTTTATAAACATCAATGCACCTGTCAAAACCGGCACTTCCCCCGTATCATTCTCATCTAAATATGTCGCATAATAAACATTAAAAGGCTTGAAATTTAACACTTTATACAATTTTGTCAATTTACTCAAAGCTACCAAAGGTGTCGGAATTCCACGTTTGCTTTCCGGTAAAAAATTACCCGTCCCATCAATCATTTTACCCCCTGCAATACCAAAACCGGGATGCGTTTCGGCAAACCGTTTAAAATGCTTCAAAATCTTATCACTTACCAATGTATCGGGATTTAAAAATAGTAAGTAGTCGCCATTGGCTTGTGAAACCGCTTTGTTATAAGCTTTCCCGAAACCGTAATTTTTTTCAAACCAAAGAAATTTAACGCCGGGATACCGTCCTTTAAAATATTCACGACTGCCGTCAGTAGAACAGTTGTCTACTACAACAATCTCCACATCATTATTATCTGATTCAGTTTTTAATACCGATTGCAAACAGGCATCGGTAAAATACTTGACATTGTAATTTAATATGATAATGGAAATATTCATTTCAGATTTCAGATTTGTTGGACTTCATTGAAAAATCATTCTTTGATAATTTTTTTTGTGATTCAAGCTAAATTTACGTCTTATAACCTGTGGAATTGAGGTCACTAAGTCACTGAGTGATTCCGATAGATATTGGTAGATATAGGTATCGTATTGAAGTAACCGGATTTTGAATTGATGAAATGATGATTTGTTTCGGTTCATTGAATGTTCCTTTTTTTGATGAATGAGAATCATTTCATACAATATTCTCGTCTTTTAAATTGAGAAATTATTTATAATGGCAGTCTGTCTAAAAAGTTCAAATTTTTACCTTTTTATACCATTTTGCCTTTAATTTTTGGTAAATATAGGAACTTTTGTTCTAATTTTGAGAAAAAAGTTACAATTTTGTTGTAGTCAGAAAAGCTCTTATTTTGCTTTATTTTGCCTCCGGCAAGCCTTATGTATGCTAAAAAATTAAGCGCAAAGCATTTTGAGATAGCTTTGAATGGATTTAAATCCATTGCGCTAGAATGTTCTACAATAGCCTGTCTTTTCCGGTAATAGTTTTTATTGTTTTCTACTCTTTTTTTATTGGTCTCAAATATAGTTAAAACTGTGCATTTTAGTGCATTTTACTTTCAGCTTCTAAAAATGTTACCTTTGTCATATGAATTTTCAAAGGTCAAATGGTCACACAGTTTCAAGGCTAACAGTTCATATTGTTTGGGCGACTAAATATAGATATCCTGTTTTGCAAGGAGATATTCAAAAAAGATGCAGAGATATATTGCGTCAGGTTTGTATAGCAGAAGATATAGTGATTCTTAAAGGTGTCGTATCCAAAGATCATGTTCATATGCATATCAATTGCTTGCCTTCAAAGTCAGTAAGTGAGATAGTAAAGAAATTGAAAGGGAGGAGTTCACGTAAATTGCAACAAGAGTTTCCAGAATTACGCAAGCGCTACTGGGGTCAACATTTTTGGACAATTGGTTATGGATGTTGGAGCACAGGAAATATAACAGACGAGATGTTGAATGAATATTTGGAACATCACAGAAATCCCAATCAAGATGGACAAGACAATTTTATAATTGAATAGGACTTTCGGTCCTTCACAAATCTATGGACTTGAAGTCCATAGTGGTTAATCCCATTTGTTCCATATTCAAACTCTCGACGAACAAATCAATCAAACGCACTTCATTGTCTTCTTCAATGGCTTCGTCCAAAGATGTTAGAAAGAGGACAAGTTGGTTTCTGTTTATTCCTTTATTGTAAACCGTTATTTTTTATTTTCTGCAATTATTATTTTTTTATCGTATAGTCTTTTGTTATCGGCATTAAATTCATGCTTAACATCTAATTCTAATTTGGATAAATCCAAAATTTTCCAACTTTTTACTTTATATAAGTGGTTATTACCAATGCTTTTTTGAACATATATTTCAAAAGAAATTCCAAAATGATGAGCGTCTTTGGTAATTTTAAAATCATCGGAAGGCGATAAATAGAAACTTCTTTGTGTTGTGTTAATATTGTCTATGTTAAAAGTTTTACATTCCAAGTAGTTACTTCTTCCAAATTCATCAATAAACTCAATATCTGGATATCCTGTTGCTTTTTTCTTCCCATTTATTGCCATTGGTGTGTCAGCCTGATATCCTAAACTATTAAGTGCTTTTTTGACAAAAGGTTCTATATCATTTCCAACTTCATTAGGTCTGGGTCGTAAAATTCCTTTTTTATTAACTTCTTTAAGGACATCATCGGCACATCTTATTAATACTGATAGAACTTTTCTATCTCTTGAACTTCTGTTGTTGAAAGGAATGGCTTTATATCCTGATAAACCTTCTATAACAATTCCCAAAGGTAAACCTTTTAAAGGTTTTAACATTTGACTTATTACGCCTTCTAATTCTTTTGAAATTTTTTTCATATTTATTCTTTTTTAAATAAAACAATCCTATTGGAATTTGTCCCTTTATTGTTGTTTTTTATGCCCCAAATATTGGCTGTTTTCGTAAATTCTTGCTCATTAATTATTACACATAGTAAATTAAATCCTGAATTTAGACCTAACTGAACAACATATTCTTCTAATTTTATTTTTCCATTTCTAACTTCACCTACTTCAAATGCTACAAAACCGCCTTTTTTTGTAATACGGTATAATTCATCAAAAACTTTTTGCATTACATTAGTCCACTCTTCTATGGTTTTGGACATGGTTATTTTTTTCTCAATTTCGTCTATATCAATACCATTAAACCAACCTCTCAACCAATTATCTTTGGCATATTGAACAATATTCAAAAAAGGGGGGGATGTGACAGTTAATTGAACAAAATTATCGGGTATTTCATTTGTTTCTCTTGCGTCTTTATTTAAAAATAATGCTGTTTCGTATATCGTTTTAAGTCTTATTTGTTGTTCATGTGTTATGTTTCTAATAAGTGATTTTGTTTTTCGTAAAATTAACTCTTTTACATTTCTATATTCAGGTTTCTGATTTCTTTTTTCATTTATTTTAACTTGTCTTTCAGGCAAAACAGCTTGATTCGGCGGCATAGTATAAACAGAGAAAAATCCTTTTGAATGTCCTGTTAATCTATTTGTTGCTACCATCCGTATCCACTTGTCAAAATTATTTAATTCATTATTTTTTTCTTTTTCTAAAATAAAATTCCTCAAAGAAACTATTTCACTTTCTGTGTCAGGATGGTAAAACATCGACAAATCAATATCAGCTTTTAAGTTTTTATAAAAAGTTATTTTTTTTAAATAATCTGCAAGTTTATTGTAATCCGGAACAAGTAACCGGGGTTCAGCTAATATTTTACTCAAAGGATTTATATCATTTCCAATTACTTGTCGGTTCATTAATGCCGCTTCAATAATAGTTGTCCCTCTTCCAAGGAACGGGTCATAGACAACATCTTTTTCATTGGTAAGTTTTTCAATAAAAAAATGTGGTAATTGTGGCTTAAAACACGCTCTATACGATATTTCGTGTAATGAACTTGCTTGTCTTTGCTTTGATGTCCAAAATTCATTGATGTAGTAAAGAACATTTTTGTTATTTATTTCTTTGCTTTTAATTATAGTTTTATGATTATCTTCAAAAGAAAAAAGAGTTTTGGATGTATTTTTTAATTCAAATTTTTCTAAATAGTTTAAAAACATTTCCATATTAATTTTATACCAAAATTAGTTAAATTGTTAAATTAATCAAAAGTATCTTTAAATGGCTCACAACTTCCTTATATCATCACTTCATCGTTTCTTCACTTCCTCCCTGATCAACCACAATCCCAATACCGTCAAGCCGGCATTAATTAACAATAATTCGAAACTAAACCGATATTGCCAACCCATTTTTTCAGGCAAAACGGCTATGAAATACGTTAAAACCGGTGAAATCACAACGATAAAGGGGACCAATTTATCTTTGATTTTATATTTTGTAAACAAACCGAATACAAACAAACCCAATAGCGGTCCGTAAGTATAGCCGGCAAATTTGAAAATGGAATTAATAATGCTTTTATCTTTAATCAAGGCTTTATACAAAATCAGTATCAATACAAAGAAAACGGAAATGCCGATGTGAACTAATTTTCTGATTCTTTTTTGTTTTTCAGGCGAATATTTTTTGTCAATTTGCAAAATATCCAGGCTGAAAGATGTCGTAATAGCTGTCATGGATGAATCTGCTGACGAGTATGCAGCAGCAATCAAACCGAGTATAAAAAAGATGGCAGCAGCAATTCCCAAACCGGTTTTAACGGCCAGATACGGAAATATTTGGTCGCCGGATATTTTCAACGTTTTCAAATCGATATGATTGTGAGCTGCATATGCCAATAACAATACCCCAAGCGATAAAAACAACAAATTGACAAACAACAAAGCAATGGAGAACCAACGCATGTTTTTTTGTGAATCTTTCAGATTTTTTACCGTCAGGTTTTTTTGCATCATTCCTTGGTCCAGACCGGTCATGGCTACGGCAATAAAGACGCCGGCTAAAAATTGTTTCCAAAAATAATTACCGGCGTTATAATCTTCAAAATGAAAAATCTTGGAATACGGACTGTGATAAACATAGCTGACCATATCACCGAACGACCAATTCAGATTTTTGGCAATCAAATACATGGAAATAACCAAAGCAATCAACATAAAAGCCGTTTGCAAAGTATCGGTCCAAATAATGGTTTTGATACCGCCTTTAAAAGTGTAAACCCAAATTAACAGAATGGTAAGAGCAACAGTCACGACAAAAGGCACATGCAACTCATTGAATATCAACAACTGCATCACGCCGGCAACCAAAAACAACCGCAAAGAAGCCCCGGCAATCCGCGCCACTAAAAACAAAATGGAACCTGTTTTGTGCGTCGTATTACCAAAACGTTCTTCCAAATATTGATAAATGGAAGTCAAGTTCATTTTATAATACAAAGGTAACAACACATGAGCAATGATAAAATATCCGGCTACAAAACCCAAAACCATTTGCAGGTAGGCAAAGCCCTGCGATTCTACCCAACCCGGTACAGAAATAAACGTGATACCCGACAACGATGCACCTATCATCCCGAAAGCTACCAAATACCATGGCGCTTGACGTTTGGCTCTAAAAAACACTTCATTAGTGTCTTCCTTGCCGGTCAAAAATGAAATGCCGATTAATACCAGAAAATATAAAGCGATAATAATTAAAATACTTTGTGCCGACATGAGTTTTCTGTTTCCGGCAAATTTAAGGAATAAATACCGGAAAGACATAAATAATTTGAAAAGTCGTATCTCGCTATCTCAATTTTATCATAAGCCGTTAAGAATGAATAACATCCAAGCTTACCTGTAATTCTCCCGATATGGTGTGATTACCGTTTCCATCGGTATAAGTACCGTTAAAAGTTATATGAATACAATCCCCGACTTCCGTGCCGTTTTCATCTATAATAAATTGAATATCGATGTTTGTGGTCCCGGTATTGAATGGATCAATCACTCCCGGAATAAAAAGGTTGACCCCACTATCGCTGTGATAGTCAACAACATATTGATATGTTCCTGTTTCAGTTGATGAGGTATGCAAATAAAAATTGTTATCACTCCAAATATCGTATGCATCGCCGTCAGCGCCTTGTCCTATTAATAATTTAGCAGTATAGGCATCAATATCGATTTGATTACCACCATCAATGATGTAAAACATAAATTCTTCACCTCCGCATGGTTCAAGATTGACATCGTCATCAGATTCAGGATCACATGCCACTACAAAAAATAAAGATAATAGTAAAAATAAAATTGTTTTTTTCATCTGTTTATTTTTTATTTTAACACTATGGTCAGATGTAACCTTTGATGATTAAAATAATCATTTTCTTGTGTGTGTTTAATAATTATTTTAATCATGTCGGTTTCATCATTGTCTAATTATGGATTAATATTTAAGCCGTAAAATATTTTACCGTTGGTCATACTTTCGTTGATTGTATCACTTTCTAGTTTAATCTCAAACAATCTGGTACTTACCGGATTCATATAAGATACTTTAAAATAATACGAATTATCACAAGCATCATAAGTTGAATTGATCCAATCGCGATGCTGGGCACCGATAATATCCTGTGCAGATACACTTAAAGCATTGGTTAAATCTTTTAAGACACTGACTTGGACTGTATTACCACTGATGTCTATTTTGACCAATTTTAAAGTCATGTTATTCGGGTCGGTTTCATCCCCTTTTAAAGCGTAAAATGTATTGTTTCCAACGTATTCAAATCCCCTGTAAAACACTTTATTATTAGTATTATCAAAGGTTTCAATCGTATAATCCGTCCAAGTACCGGTCGAAGTATCAAAAACATACAGCAAAGTATTGGCCAAATAAAATAATTTATTTTGCCGGTCGGTTGTTGATAAGATGTCATAAGTATTATTCATACCTGTATTCGTTTGCGATAAATCCAACCCGGACAGTGCCTGACCGATGACATTATGATTCTCATCATAAACACGGAGAGTAACACCCATATTAGTAATCTGAAAGCTTAAAAAATTTAATTGATTATTGACAAATTCCGGATTGGAAACACCCGCCATGGCAATGCGTTCAAAAGTATTGGCTCCAAAATCATACTTAAAATATTCTTGTGACGAAACACCGGGAAAAGAATAAATATAAATACTTGCATCATCATTGAGAGCAGCATTGGCTCTGGTTAAAAAATAACCGCCTAAAATGCTAAAAGGATTACCCGAATACAGAATATCTGGAGTAGATAAATTATCAGACTTCTGATACCGGTAAACTTCATAAGTGCTACCGGCAGAATCCCAAGCAGTAGCAGCAACCGTATAAAAATTGGCTTCGCAAGGGATAGATGGGTCATTGTTGTCATTTGTATCACAGCTCACTAACAATAAGCTCAAACTTAATAAATTGATAATAATTAATTTCATATAATTGTGTTTAAAATTTATCAAAGGTAGGAATTACATTTCTATATTTAACCTTTGATTTGATGAATTGCAGGTTTCATCAAACGAAAGCCCCTTTTCATCGGATAAAGCAAGTATTGAAAAAAATCATAATTAAAATTTATATTTTCGTTTTAATTTCATACTTTTATCGTCAATTTTAAAAACATAAAAATACTTTCTATGAAACCTATGAAAAAACTTTTAATTTTATTATTTACATTTAGTATCAGCAGTGTCTGGTCACAAAAAGCCGATAAAATAGTTCAAAACTATCTTCAAAAATTAGGCGGAAAAAAATTGGAACAAGTTCACAGTATATTACAAAAAGGCACTATGACTATGAACGGTATGGATTTTCCGATGGAAAATTATCAAGATACTTCGGGAAAAATGTATTCAAAAATAAACATGATGGGGCAAGAAATTGTGGCTTTCGCTTTTGACGGCCAAAAAGGCTATCAATTTAACAATTTTAACTATGAAGACATTCCCGATAGCTTGGCTAATAAATACAGAGAAAAAGCTAAAAATTTATTCGGTCATTTTTATAAATACAAAGAACGGGGCGGACACTTGAAATATCTTGGCAAACAAAAATTTGACGGAATTGATGCCGAAAGTATTCAAATATCTTTTGACAAACCCATTGAAGGCGATGTCAAAACCCTTGTTGCTTATTTTAACCCCGAAACCGGTTTGCTTTTAGGCATAAAGACTGAAAAAGACAACCATATCGTTATCGTTAGGCCGACTGATTATAAAGAGTTTGACGGAATCCTGTTTCCAGTCAAAACAACCGTTGAACTGGATGGAAATCTTTTTCAGACTATTAAATTAGACTCGATTCAAATCAATCCGCCCACACCGGATCCTAAAATCTTTGAAAAACCAAAAAAATAATATAAACAAATAAAAATGAAACGATTAAAATTACTACTAAGTCTCTTTTTATTGACTCAAATACAAGTATCAATGGCACAGAAAATTGATTATGATGAATATGATTTACCCAACGGTTTACATGTCATTTTACACGAAGACCATACGGCACCGGTTGTAACGGTCGGAGTCATGTATCATGTTGGGGCTAAAGATGAAGAACCGGGCAGGACGGGATTTGCCCATTTTTTTGAACATTTGCTCTTTGAAGGAACCAAAAATATTCCTCGCGGCAAATGGTTTGAAATTGTCAGTTCACATGGCGGCCGAAACAATGCCAATACTACCGATGACCGGACTTATTATTTCGAAGTCTTTCCTTCCAACAATTTAAAATTAGGTCTTTGGATGGAAGCCGAACGGATGCGGCATGCGGTTATCAACCAAATAGGCGTGGATACCCAAAACGAAGTTGTCAAAGAAGAAAAACGTTTGCGATTTGACAACCAGCCTTACGGACATCTCTTGGAAGCGGTCAAAGAAAACGTATTTACCAAACATCCATACAAACATACCACTATTGGCAAAATGGAAGACCTCGATGCGGCCAAACTGGATGAATTTATCGCTTTTTATAAAAAATATTACGTCCCTAACAATGCTACTTTGGTTGTTGCAGGCGATATCGATAAAGAAAAAACCAAAAAACTGATAGAAAAATATTTTGGTAGTATTCCACGTGGAGCGGATATCGTCCGGAAAAAAATTGTTGAACCGCCAATCACAAAAGAACGTCATGTTGTTTACTATGACAAAAACATTCAAAAACCGGCTGTTGTACAAGCCTATTTAACTCCTTCAATGAAAGAGCGAGACGCTTATGCCCTCGACATGCTATCAACCTATTTGAGCGACGGTAAAAGTTCGGTTTTGTATAAAAAATTGGTCGATAAAGAAAAAAAAGCGCTTATAATAGGGGCTTTTAATATCTCTCAGGAAGACTATGGAACTTATGTTATTTTTGCCATTCCCATGAATGATAAAGTAAGTTTGGATGAATTGACCAAAGAAATCGATGAAGAAATTGCCAAAGTTCAAACGGATTTGATTTCGGAAGAAGATTATCAGAAACTACTCAACAAAATGGAAAATGATTTTGTCAATTCATTCACTACCATGCAAGGCATTGCCAACGGATTGGCGAGATATCATGTGTTATACGGCGATACATCATTAATCAATAAAGATTTGAATATTTATAAAAGTATTACACGTGAAGATTTAAGACGCGTAGCCCGGAAATACCTCAATAAGAATCAACGCGTTTTGCTCAAATATTTACCAAAAAAAGACGACCAATCTAAATCTGAAAAATAATGAAAAAAACAGTATATATATTACCGGTTATATTGTTACTACTAAATATTTCTTGTAGTAGCATCAAACAGAAGACGAGTACAAAAACACAATCTGAAACCAATAATAAAGCTATGCTAACGCAAGATATCAATCAAATGCCCCAACCGGATCCGGCTCCGGCTATTAAATTTAAAAAACCGGAAGTCTTTAAGCTGAACAACGGTTTAACGGTCATCGTAGTAGAAAACCACAAATTACCCCGTGTTAATGCCAGCTTACGTATTGACAACCCGCCTATACGCCTGCGTAACAAAAAAGGTAGTGACGATTTGTTGAGTGCCTTATTGGGAACAGGCTCAATGACGGTTTCAAAGGATGAATTCAATAAAAAAATAGATTTTTACGGGGCCAATGTCAATCTATATGACGGTGGATTTTATGTCAATTCGTTAAGCAAATTTTTTCCTGAAATCATAAAACTCACAGCAGACCAGACACTTCATCCGAAATTCTCAAAAGAAGAATTCAGTAAACAACAGGAGAAACTCATAGAAAGTATAAAAGTATCTGAAAAAAGCACACCGGCTGCCGCCGAACGTGTGATGAAAAAATTGGCTTTCGGACAGCATCCTTACGGAGAAATTACTACCGTTGAAAATCTTAAAAAAATTACATTGAAGGATGTAACCAATTATTACAAAAAGCGATTTACTCCTAATCATGCTTATTTAATCGTTGTTGGAGATGTTAATCACGATGATGTTAAAAAGTTAGCGACTGAAAATTTCGGTTCTTGGCCCAAAGCTCCTCAAATCAAAGGAGCGGCTCTGCCGGGAATCATCAATGTCCCGACCGAAGTGGATTTTGTTCACATGCCAAATGCCGAACAAACCGAAATTAAAGTTGTACATCGTTCGGATATACGCAAAAACAATCCTGATTATCAAAAAGTTCTGCTGATGAACACTATTTTAGGCGGCGATTTCAACTCTTATCTGAATATGACTCTACGTGAAAAACACGGCTGGACTTACGGAGCGAGAAGTAGTTTCGGAACCAATAAATACGGTGATTTGTTTAAAGCGACTACCAGCGTGCGTAATGCCGTGGCCGACAGTGCCGTCGTCGTAACAATGGCACAAATAAACAAAATCGTTAATGAAAAGGTTGACCCTAAAATTTTGGAAAATAACAAACAAAAATACATGGGGAATTTTGTCTTGGAAATGGAAAAACCGGCTACCATTGCCAATCAGACTTATGATATTTTTGTCAATAATCTGCCCGATAATTATTACGAAACTTTTTTGCAAAAAATTGATGCTGTCACGGTTGATGATATCCAAGCGGTGGCCAAAAAATATTTACATCCCGACCAAGCCCGGATTATTGTCGCCGGAAATGCCAATGTTACAGTTCCGGGATTGAAAAAAGCAGGATACAATATCAAATATTTTGACAATTACGGCAATCCTGTAAAACCACCGAAAACCGCTCGACAATTACCCAAAGATTTGACCGTGCAAATGGTTATAGACCACTACATCAGTGCCATCGGCGGTAAAGAAAAAGTGGCTAAACTTAAATCCAAAGAAACCGTTTATGAAGCCAAAATGCAAGGAAACGTCCTAAAAATGACCAACAAAGCGATGGCTCCCAACAAATTTGCCAGTCAAATGGAAATGATGGGAATGGTTTTTAGCAAAGAAGTGTTTGACGGTAAAAACGGTTATAAAATCATCCGTGGTCAAAAACAAGATCTTACCCCGGAAGAAATAAAAAAATATCAAAGGGAAGCCCAACCCATCTCCGAACTCGGTTTGGCTAAAAACGGTAAATTAGCCCGTATGGATAATTTTGACGGTAACGATTACATTGTCGTCATTGATAAAGACGGCACGGAACATTTCTTTAATGTCAAAACCGGTTTAAAGGATAAAGAAGTACAACACCAAAAAATCCAAGGCAGAGACATGTCGCAAACTTTTTACTTTAAAGAATACAAAGAAATAGACGGTATCAAAATACCTTCAAAAGTTGTTATTGCTGCCGGTAACGGCCAAAATATCGAATTTAATTTGATTGATGCCAAAATCAATCAATTAACGGCCGATGACTTTAAATAAAATACCGTTTAAAAATAATAAAAGAAAGCCGCCCGTAATACGGCGGTTTTCTTTTATCAAAAAATTCCGCATGTATTTTTTACAATAAATAAACTTAGCATTTATCCTGCCGGAAAAATTTTCTTAAAATTATTCATTCGTTGAATGAAATATATAATTTATCAAATGAACAGGTTCATTCGTCAAATGAGGCTTTTTTATGATTGTGTATTCAAATACTTTTGTAGTGTTAATTTAAAAAACAAATATTATGAAAAGAATTATTTTTTGGCTTTTTGCTGGTATATTAACAATTCAAAGTGGTTTGGCACAATTTAAATTAGGTGTTAAAATGGGAATTACCGCCAGTAATGTCAATATGCAAGCCACAAGTGATTTCGACGATTTGGAACTGCCTACCGCCAGAAGTTTAAATTTTGACGGTGGTATCGTGTTCGAATACGATTTGATGCCCGATATGCTAGCTATTCGTAGCAGTTTGGATTTTGCCCAAAAAGGATTTAATGTCAATTTGGATCAAATTAAAGAAAAATATAACGACATTAAAAATATTTCGGGTGATTGGAGTACCAAATTTCAATATTTACAACTTCCCGTCAGCCTGGTTTACCGGTTAGGAGATTTCAACATCAATGCCGGTCCTTATTTGGCTTATGGTTTGGGTGGCTCGGAAATCCAAAACTTAACAGTCGAATTAACGGACGGTTCTACACAAAACATACAAGAAACCTATGACTTGGAACCGGTATTAGGTAGTGTCGATGGTGATTTGGCTAATGACGCATCAGGTATGTTTATCCGGTATTTTAACGGATTGGATTTCGGAATTAACGTCGGATTCGGTTTTAATATCAAAAAAGTATTGTTGAACGTACAATACCAACAAGGTCTTACAAATATAACCCCCGAATTGACCAATGAATCCGGTTTCAGTCCGTCGGATTTATTAGCCAGACACAATGTCCTCAGTCTTGAAATTACTTATTTCTTTGTAAATAAATAATTAAATTTTCTCTCAAAAAGATTAAAAAAAGCCGGATGATTTTATCCGGTTTTTTTAATTTTATAGAATCAAACCCATCCCGAAAAAGATAGCGTATAACAAAGTTAAAATCGCCACTTTTTTCAATTCGGGGTCAAAATCGCCGGGTTTGTTTATTTGAATCACCCGCATCAGATGTATAAATAGAAACAAATAAGGAATCATAAACAACCAGGGCCAAAAACCGTGAAAATGGTGAAAAATATATGCTTGCGTAAAAAAGAACGGTAATACTATCAGTATAATGTGATATTTCTTGGCATTTTGTAACCCCAGTTTGACCGGGATAGTGTTTTTACCGGCTTTGATATCGGTTTGTAAATCACGCATATTATTTAAATTTAAAACTGCCATACTCAAAAAACCGATGGAAAGTGCCGGAAAAATCAATGTCCAATCCAGTGTTTTGGTATATAAATACGTTCCTCCCATCACCGATACCAAACCGAAAAATATCAAAACAAACAAATCTCCCAACCCGAAATAACCGTATGCATTTTTGCCTACGGTATATTTAACGGCTGCGATTATGGCTGCCATACCCAATATCAAATAAATTAAAATTTGCGGTAACCGCGCTAGCCCGAAACTGTAAGTCACTAAAACCAATGCCGACAAAAAGGAGAAAAAGCCGGTAATAATTACCGCATTTTTCATTTGTTGCGGTGTTATCTCTCCGGATTGGATAGCCCGTTGCGGTCCAATACGTTCATCGTTATCCGTCCCTTTGACCCCGTCACCGTAATCATTGGCAAAATTGGACAAAATTTGAAACAATACGGCCGTTAAAATTGACAGGCTAAAAATCACCCCGTTAAATTGATGGTAGCTAGCTGCAATAAATCCCGCTAAAATAATACCTGCCAACGATAATGGTAACGTCCGTAATCGTGCCGCTTTAATCCATTTGTTCATAGTTCATTTTTTTTTGGGGGTAGAATTTATTATTTGTCCAATTAACGTTACCGGCATAATCCCAATCCGGCATTTTTATTGCGAAATTTTGTCATTATTTTTTCATTTTGTTTTGCAAATACAATGCCGCCTCTTTTAAATCCTCTTCCGTATCAATACCAAAATTTATCCGGTCGGTTTCAATCATTTTGATGCGTAATCCGTTTTGCAAAAAACGTAAATTTTCCAATTTCTCTATCCGTTCCAAATCTGTTTGAGGCATCCGGGCAATCCGTTCCAATACCGGTTTACGAAAAGCATAAACCCCTACATGCTTATAAGCCGTTTCAAATACCAATTCACGTGAATAAGGAATAGGCGCCCGCGA
The DNA here is from genome assembly GCA_027024205.1 of Flavobacteriales bacterium. GTDB lineage: Bacteria > Bacteroidota > Bacteroidia > Flavobacteriales > Flavobacteriaceae > WGBX01. The sequence goes on from JALVST010000112.1 coordinate 24,739, forward strand.
AAAATACATAGCAAAATTCTCCCTGTCCACAACAACTTTAACATGATTCGGATTGAGAAAATCTGCTTTGTTTTGGAGAGGAATCATCAATGAGGCCAAGTCTATCTTTTTTTCACTGTCTTCTGCAAAAACTTTAATCAAATCTTGTAAAGATTTTTGGTGGATAAACGGTTCATCACCTTGGATGTTTATTATAACATCTGCATCTATATTTCCGGCAACTTCGGCAATTCTGTCCGTACCTGTTTCGTGATTTTCGGCGCTCATAAAAGCCTGTCCCCCGTTTTGAACGATTTCATCGTAAATCAATTGTGAATCTGTAACGACATATACACCTTCAAATAATCCGGACGCAACAGCAGACCGGTACGTTCGCAAAATAACCGACTGACCGGCTAAATCTTTCATCAGTTTACCCGGAAATCGTTGCGAATCGTAACGGGCAGGAATTAAAGCAATTACTTTTACTTGAGGCGATGAGTTTTTTTTATTCATTTCCAATTTGCGATTTCAGATTTCATATTTTCGATTTGTTGTAAATCACTGAAATAGTTGACTGCTTTTTTTATTTATTTCAAGTTATTTAAACCATAAAAGAACAAATATTATTCTTTGAGCTACATCATTGTAAATAGTCAATTATCTATTTTCAATTTATTTGATACTATCAACTAATTTATCCAATATCCTGTGCACTTGCCCGCTGTCCCAATCTGCCGCTCCTGTTTTTTTTACCACTATATAACCCTCTTTGTCAATAATAAAAGTAGTAGGAATAGAACCGGTCTGCAACATAGCCGGCGGATTACTTTGCATGTAATAGACCGGGATATTCAAACCGTTTTTTTGCAAAAACATTTGCACTTTTTCCGGTTTGTCCTGTGCTATAAACAAAAAAACAATTTTGTCTTTATATTGGTGATACAGTCGAGCCAAACTCGGCATCTCCGCTACACAAGGCGGACACCAAGTCGCCCAATTGTTTATCAGAACAACCCTGCCTTTATAATCGGCTAAATTTATACTTTGTACTTCATTTGAAACCAATTGCCATTGAAAATTATCCAATTTTAATTGCTCTTCCTTGTCTATTTCCAAATTTTCAACCCGTGATGTAATAAAAGAAACACCTTTAATCAGCAAAGCCCGTAAAGGCAATCCCGCCGGTGTGAACATAAAAATCATTAATCCGAAAAACAAAATATTGCCCCAATGTTTTTTAATAAATTTTTGCATAATTGTCACTTCTGTGGCAAATATAAAATTTTTAATGCATAAAATATAAAAAAAGCCGCTTAACAAAAAAGTTAAACGACTTTTGTGGAGCCGAAGGGAGTCGAACCCTCGACCTCATGACTGCCAGTCATGCGCTCTAGCCAACTGAGCTACGGCCCCAAATGTGAGTGCAAAAATAAAAAAAAGATTGTTATGGCAAAAGTTTTTTAAAATTTATTCCCTTATTGCAATCAACTCTATTTTCAAATCAACTTCATCCTGCACCGTCCAACCGTTTTCATCATCTTGATAAGGTCGTTTAGGAGACATCCGGTAAATACCCCAATCCGTCCGGTCAATAGAAAATCTTTCCGACGTCATAGTTAGTGTATCTCCGTCCACCTTGATGCGGGCTTTGAAACTGATACAATTGGTAATCCCGTGCATGGTAAAATCCCCTATTAATTGATACATATCACCTGATAAATGATACGCATCTTCCAACTTGAAAATCGCATAAGGGTATGTATCTGCTTCAAAAAATTCGTTTTTTAAAGTATTTTCCAATATCATAATCGCTGTTCCATATTGCTTTGGATCCATATCCAAATCTTTGATGCTGTGCATATCAATCACAAAAATACCACCAACCAGTTGCTCGTTTTCCAATACAAAACCACCGACTTGCAATTTGATTAAGCCGTTGTGTTTATCACATTTCCAAAAGACTTTGCTTTTTAAGGTATCTACCCTGTAAAAGCTAAGTTTGTCTTGTTGCGACCGTGAAACAAATCCGGTAAAAAGGAATATTAGCAATATATATATTTTCATTTCAGATTGGCGATTTATTGTACTTCGTAAAAAGTTTATTTCTTTGATGATTGTTTCTTGTTTCATACATTATGTCCGTCTTTTAAATTGAGTAATTGAGGATTTGTTTCGGTTCATAGATTATTCTGCGTGTCCCGACGAATGTCGTGGATTCTTTGATAATTATGTTTTGTTTATACCATAATTCGTTTCATAAATTGAGGAATTGAGATTTTTTTTTATAACTTGAATATTTTTGTTCATCAATTCATCAACCTGGTCACTTCGATACAATTTTGCTCCTACGCCCCGACGTACGTCGGGGTCACTCAATGACCTACTCCTCATTCATCAGTTCATCAATTCATCAATTCATCATTAATTATCCATTTTCAATTATCAATTATCAATTTTTCTTTCCCCTGTCTTGCCAAATACCTGTTGCAAAACCTTTTTCATCTATAAATTCTTTAATTTCATCAGGAATATTTTTGGCACCGTTAAAATTGGTTCCTTCAAATTCCGTTCCGAAAAAATTACACCCGTACAAATCGGCTCCCGAAAAATCAGCCCCTTGTAAGTGACCACCTTGAAAATTGGCATAACGCAATTTGGCATTGATAAACGATGAGCCTTCCAAACCGCCTCCTGTAAAATCAGCAAATGAAAAATCCGTACTATCCAACTTGGAATCTTTTAAAACAGCTCTAATCAATTTAGCTTTAACAGCACGGCTACTCGTAAAATCAGCATGTACAAACTCGGCATCTTTGAGCAAAGCGCCGCTCATATCACAATTACGCAATTTGGCAAAATGACCTTCCATACCGAACATATTAGCCCCACGGAAAGTAGAATGACTCAAATCGGCATAATTGACATGCACGTGAAACAAACGTGCTTGATCAAAATTGCAATGGGTCAAATTAGCTCCGTCAAACAAAGACCAACGGATATCCGCCGCTCTGAAATCACTCCCGTGAAAATCGGTATCTTCACATTTAGCCGAACGGAATGACGCGCCTCTGAAATCACCGAAAGCAATATGTTCATCAGACCAATAGATTTTATCGAGGTTTTCCCGCCTGAAATCATCACTGTCTCGCGGCACGGCTTTTATGCCTTTTAAACGTTGAATGCCTGTGTCCTGATCAATAATGGAGTCCAATTGGTTTTGTTCCAAAAAATTTATCAATTCGGGAATGTTGGTCGTATCGGACTCCACTCCGACCGGTTCATTACCACCTTGCCCGCCGCCACAGGATAACAAGGTCATAATTATTAAACCAGTGATGATGAATATTTGTCTCTTCATTGTTCTTGCTGGTTATTTGGTTAATCGGTTATTTGGTTATTTGATGCCGGGACTTCGGTACACCACTCCTTTGTCGTGACACTCAGCCACCTTTGATTCTATTTCCTTAGGTCACTGAGTGTTCTTTGCGACACAGGAGCAAAGAATGTATCGAAGTGACCGGTGTCGCTCTTCGCACTTTTTCGCTTCGGTTACTGAGCTTGTCGAAGTGTCCATTCTCAATTATCCCTTATCTCTTATCCCTGATCCAATCACACTCCGCACTTTACCACTAGACACTTTCCAC
>JALVST010000113.1 GCA_027024205.1 Flavobacteriales bacterium
TAACATAATTGAAGTTTTTGGTTAATATTAAACTAAATTAAAAGACTTTTTTATCTTTTAATACATCAAAGTTAAGAAATCTTTCTATCAAAATAAATGATTTGCGTCAGAAAAAAGACATTTTTTTACTAAAAGCTTAAAGGATATTAATTGATCTCCGTGTTTTTAAAGAAAGTTTTATTAATCTTTAGAAAAGTCATAAATTATAAACAAAAGTGTTAAAAGAAAGAAAAATATAGTCAAATACAATACATAATTCATATAAGGCCAACCGACAAAATCTCCGATGGAAGCAATTAACCCCAATTGTAAGGTAGCGGCTAATGAGAATTTCACTTTTTTAGTCATGATACCGTAATTCTTTTTCAAAAATAAACAATTTTTTTAATAGCAAAAAAAGAGCTATCCTTATGGACAACTCTTTTTTTTTGTTATAATTTTGAGATGAAAGGCATTCATCTCAACTTGATAGTAATTAAACGACCCCTTGGGCTAACATGGCATCAGCTACCTTGACGAATCCGGCAATATTAGCGCCTTTTTCATAATCAACCCAACCGTCGGGTTGCTTGCCGTATTTTACGGCATTGTCATGAATGTTTTTCATAATATCTTTCAATTTGGCATCCACTTCTTCTGCGGTCCAATTGAAACGCATCGAATTTTGGCTCATTTCCAGACCGGAGACCGCAACGCCGCCGGCATTGGAAGCCTTGCCCGGTGAATACAAAATTTTAGCTTCTTTAAAGATTTTTATAGCATCGGGGGTTGAGGGCATATTAGCGCCTTCTACAACCGCTATCACCCCGTTTTTAATCAAACTTTCGGCATCTTCTTTATGCAATTCGTTTTGCGTGGCACAAGGCATGGCAATATCCACTTTTCGTTCCCAAGGTTTTTTACCCGGATAAAAAGTAGCTTCGGGGAATTGCTCGGCATAGGGCGCCACAACATCATTGTTAGTGGCTCGCAATCTTAATAAATAGTCGATTTTTTTACCCGATATACCCTCGGGGTCATAAATGTAACCGTCCGGACCGGAGATGGTAACCACTTTGGCTCCCAGTTGAGTCGCTTTGGTGATAGCTCCCCAAGCTACATTCCCAAAACCGGAAACAGCAATAATCTTATCTTTAATGTCCATACCTTTATCTTTGAGCATTTGTTCGGCAAAATAAACCACTCCGAAACCAGTTGCTTCCGGGCGGATTAACGAACCACCGAACGCCAAACCTTTTCCGGTCAAAACGCCCGAAAATTCTTTGGTTAATTTTTTATACTGACCAAACAAATACCCGATTTCACGCCCCCCGACACCGATATCACCCGCCGGCACATCAACATCCGAACCGATATGACGATACAATTCACTCATAAAGGCTTGACAAAATCTCATCACTTCGGCATCCGATTTTCCTTTGGGATTAAAATCAGAACCGCCTTTACCCCCACCCATAGGCAATGTAGTTAAAGCATTTTTAAAAATTTGCTCAAAACCAAGAAATTTCAAAATACTTTGATTGACTGTCGGGTGAAAACGCAGACCGCCTTTGTAAGGACCTATAGCCGAATTAAACTGGATACGATATCCGCGATTGACTTGAATTTCGCCTTTATCATCCACCCAAGGCACTCTGAAAGAAATGGTTCTTTCCGGCTCAATCATCCTTTCAAGCAATTTTTTGCCCTGATACTTCGGATTTTCTTCGATATAAGGAATGATAGCTTCCGCTACTTCTTTAACAGCTTGCAAAAATTCCGGTTCGTTAGGATTACGCATTTTGGCATAAGCCATAAAACTGTCTATCTTTTCTTGATGTTTATTTTTCATGGAGAGAAATTTTTGATTATTTGATTTTTTATGGCTCAAAAATATACTTTTTTGTTAAAAAACAATATGTTTTCAAACAAAATTTTGCGATTTTTTTATCATCATTGATTTTCAATCAATAATCTGTAACATTTATTTCATTTTAGCAAGATTTTTGTATAAAAGCGTCTAAATCGGGACAATGATAATAACCCGTCAAAAAAATAAAAGCGGTTGTTGAGCCGGTTTTTTAAAAACCGGGGAAAAAGTTAATACCGAAATAACCGCGTCCGGTTTTTAAAGATAAAGGGAAAGCATAATAAGGCTGGATTATTATTTGTCCGAATAAATTGATACGGCTGGAAATTCCCGTACTAAAAACAGGGTAACGTGTTTGCCTGTCTGACCGGGGTGTTAAACTGATTTTATCATGACTGAACCAAATAAGTCCCCCATCGACAAAAACATTTAAATCCGTAAAAAACATCCCGGATTTTATCAAAGCCAAGCGTTCCGGACCGGTAAAAGGAATACGAATTTCAAAATTACTCACAATCATTTTACTACCTATCAAATCTGTGTACCAAAGACTTTGTCCGTTGGTTGCCATCATGCTGTCAAACATAGCCGAATATGAATACCCCCTGATAAAGAAATCATAACCCAAGTATAAAGGCGGCAGGATACCTCCATCCTCATAAGTTAATTCGGAATCACGTCCAAACCGGTTGTAATGAGCTATTTTCAAAGCAAAACTAACAGGCTTGACAAAAAAGTATTTGCGAAAGTCAAATGTAAAAGTCGATAAAATATTTTTACCGAAATATTGTTGAACTCCGATTCTAAACCGTTGCCCTTTCATAGGAGCTGTCAAACCGAAAACGGAATTATCACCGACAAACGCCGTGTTTAATTCATGAAAATTAAAACCGGGTGGTACTTCTTCGTCTTTTTTCTCGTATCCGTAATATCCGTAAGCATAACCCGTATAAGGATCATAATGGTCGTAATAAAAATTATTAGCTGTAATTTTATAAGAATAATGTGCCAAAGAGCCGCCGAACTCTGCCCGTAGTGTTTTGGAAAAAGGGTAAGCGGTATATAACCCTACTTTTTCCTCAAACATTCTAATGGTATAAATGGAATATCTGTCCACCGGAATCAAATTATTGTTTATTTCCAGTGTATCCTTATAAACGCCTTGATAATAAGAAGTATAAGGAATATGAGACAAAGAAGCTCCCCACCCTAAACGATGTTTTTGATTAAAATATGCGGCGTAAGCCCCGAAATCATATACTTCACCGTTTAAAGAGGCGGCGGCAAAAAGTTGATGTTGACCGAGCATATCGCTAAAAATCATACTGATACCGCCCATCATCCCCGTACCATACATACTGGAAGTGCCGATACCGACCCCGATATTGCTGATATAGTCCAATTTAAATTTTGGTTTGTAAGGTTTTTCTACAATTTCTAATGATAAATCTTCATATCTGTTGCGTAGTAAACGTTCGACCAAACTCCGGTTTAAATCTATTTTCGGGGGCAACAATGACGGGGCTATTTTTATGGCTTTATCCTCAAGCGGTTGATTATAAAATCCGGATAGAGGCGTTCGTACCAACTGATACTGGTGATTACCGAAATAATTGTAAATAATTTCACCGGTTTTATAATTGATACTGTATGCCGGAGAAAATTT
>JALVST010000114.1 GCA_027024205.1 Flavobacteriales bacterium
ATGCTCATTGCTTGGCTTTTGACTTTTTACGGCTTTAACAGGATGAGAAAAGCCATGTCGTCCAAAAAGAAATATATGGCTGTTATCATTACCTACGGTATAGCGTTTTTATTGGTTTTAGGACGTATTCCTTGGCATAACTGGCTGAAATAAAATTGATAATGGAGAATTGATACAATGCCGGTAATCACCGAAATTACTCAATGTCCAAAATTGCAAATCATTACTGTGATACAATCTTGATTGTTGTCGGGATCACTCATTGACCTAATTAAATCTGAAATCTGAAATCAAAAATGTTTCTATCCGTCATTATCTGCACTTACAACCGTGACAAACACATCCACCGGGCTTTGGAAAGTTTGGTTCGTCAAGATTATAACCGGACCGCTTTTGAAATTATTGTGGTGAATCATAATTCAACCGACCGGACGGAAGAGATTATAACCCGTTTTAAACATGAACATCCGGAATTTCAAATCCGGATTGGCAAAGAAACCCGGCAAGGGCTGTCGTATGCCCGTAATAAGGGACTGGAAATGGCCAAAGGACAATACGTTGCTTATATTGATGACGACGCCATTGCCCGTGAAGATTTTGTCAAACAAATAAAAAAATATACGGAGCAATTCCCCAATGATGTGGCTTTCGGTGGAAAAGTATTACCCAGATACGAAAAAGGTAAAGAACCGGCATGGATGAGTCCGTATATAGAGCGGATTATCTCCATTGTCGATTTAGGTGATGAAGTCAGGGTTTTAAAAAAAACGTATCCGGTCGGTTGTAATATGTTTTTTAAAAAAACCGCTTTAGAAAAAATAGGCGGTTTTAACACCGAAATAAAATTACGTTCGGATGACAAATACGTCTTTTTAAAGTTCCGGGAAACCGGACAAAGAATTTTATATCTGCCAGAAGTTGTCGTTTGGCATTTTATAGATGATTTTCGCAACAGTTTGGCTTATGTAAAAAAAATCAGCCGGCTCAACGGCGTAGGAGAACAAAACCGTATAAGAACCTTGAAACATCACCGCCGTAAAGCGTATTTTTTGCTTTTATTCGATTATCTTTGGAAACTGGCCGCTTCGGTTGTTTTATGGCTGATATATGCACTCAAAGGACAGCCAATCAAAGGTAAAGCATTGTTTCTATCGATATGGAACGCTTTAAAAGGATTTGTATCCACCGGGGCAGACAATTAAATATAGCTTTTTTCGGTAAATATCAACTCCGGCTTGCTGTCAATTGGTGACAATCTGCAACTTTTTCCAATTAAGACATAAGACTTCAAAACCGCAACTTATATCTGCAAAATATTGCAGTATTTCTCTTGTTATAAGCAACAAAATTTTCTGTCATTTCTTCACAAATATTCTCTTATAAAAACTTTTTTTTTTTAAATAACCGGGAATAAAATTATATTAATAGTTGAATATCAATGACTTAATTCAAAACGCCGATATTCTACTTTTTTATTTTGAGTACAATTTGAGTATGCCGTTTTTTTGGTAATACAGAATTGTTGTATTTAATTTGAAGAAAAACATTTACTGAATAACCTAAAATTAAACCCAATGAAAAAATCCTTATTACTCATTTTATTGTTGACAATTAACTTCAACAATCCCTATGCCCAAGTAGGCATCAATACCGACGGCAGCAATCCTGACAATTCGGCCATGCTGGACGTTAAAAGCACTGACAAGGGAATCCTTATTCCCCGCATGACCCAAGCCCAACGCAATGCGATCGCTTCGCCGGCGAACGGCTTGATGATTTATCAAACCGATAACACGCCGGGATTTTACTTCTATGACGGCAGTACTTGGCAACGTATAACAGACGGCACCAATACCGTAGAAAAAATAGATGATCTCAGTGACGGTAAAACCGATGTCTATGGTTCCCCAACCGTTTCAGGGAGTATCTTTCTCGGTTACGAAACCGGACAAAATGACGACGGGGGTAACAGAAATACCGCATTGGGCTATCAAAGTATGAAAAGTTATGTAACCGGTAGATATAATGTAGCATTGGGATATAAATCTTTGTACGGAAATAATGGTAGTGGCAATAATAACATTGCCATAGGTTACGAAAGTTTACACGTAAATGCCGGTGGACACGATAACCAAGCTATAGGATTTCAAAGTATGCACGGTAACACATCAGGATACGGCAATACCGGTATGGGATCTTCCAGTTTGAAAAGTAATACGACCGGTTATTACAATGTTGCCATAGGATTAGATGCCTTAAAACAAAATAACGATGGTTTTCACAATGTAGCTTTAGGTGAGAAGGCACTTACGGCCAATTCATCCGGTGACAGCAATGTTGCCGTTGGAGGATCAGCAATGGATTCCAATTCAAGTGGCCGCTTAAATACTGCCGTTGGAAGGCAAAGTTTGCAATCCAATCAAACGGGTAATTCCAATACTGCCATAGGATTTAATGCGTTATACAGCAGTATGGGTAATAATAATATAGCCATAGGAGGCGATGCAGGATATAGCACAACCGGAAGCGGCAATGTATTTATAGGTTACAGTGCGGGAAGAAATGAAACCGGCAGTCAAAAACTCTATATAGAAAATTCCAACGCCGATGCAAGTAATGCATTGATTTACGGTGAATTTGACAATAATATTTTACGAATCAACGGCAAATTTCAAATCGGTGACCCGGCAGGAACCGGATATAAATTTCCTGTGGCAAGAGGAACAAACGGTCAAATTATGCAAATCGATGGTGCCGGACAAATTAGTTTTGTAAATACTTCAACATTGGCCATAAATCTTGACCAAGCATATGATGCAGGCGGAACCGGTGCCGGCAAAAACATCACAGCAGATGCCGGAGCTGTACGGATAAACGGAACCGATGGTTTCTTGGTAACAGGAACTTCCAATACCGGAAATAGTATTGACACTGAAATCACAGGTGCCGGAACCCGGATGTTTTTTAATCCCAATAAAGTGGCATTTAGGGCAGGACGTATCGATGGAAATCAGTGGGATGATATAAATATAGGATATAATTCCATAGCACTGGGATTTAATACAATTGCATCTGATGATTATTCAATTGCATTAGGTTTCAGCACACAAGCAACGGGAAATACATCCATGGCTATGGGGTTGGGCACCATAGCATCAGGAGATCATTCCACAGCTATGGGATTTTATACAACCGCATCAGGTGATTATTCTACTGCAATAGGAAATAATACAACTTCTCCTTCCTATACAGAAACTGCTTTGGGTAAATACAATACCGATTATACACCTTCCAATAACGGAACATTTTCATGGCATTCTTCTGATCGACTATTTGTTATCGGTAATGGACAAGATGCAAATAACAAACACAACGCTCTAACCATTTATAAAGATGGCCGCATGAACATTAATGATGCCTATTTTATGCCGCAAACCGATGGCGTACCGGGACAAATTTTGCAAACCGACGGTGCCGGACAAGTTAGTTTTGTAAATGCTCCGGTTTCGGCAACAGGTTCCATTGACACCCATTCCGATGTAGATACTTCCACAATAACTCCTACAAACGGACAGGTTTTAAGTTGGGATGGTAGTAACTGGGTGCCAGCTGATGATCAAGATACTTATGATGCTGATTTTTATAAAACCGGCACAACAAATGCCCCAATCAATATCAATGATGATATATATACTATGGGAAACTTAGCAATAGGGAAAAACACGGCAATTTATCCTCTTGAAATAGAAAGCGCTACAGCGTCAAGAGGAATGAACATCACTCTAAATCAAAATACCTCAGGAACAGTTACCGGTACTTATCATAACTTGACCAATTCCGGCAATGCTGATCAATACGGTATAGATAATCAAATCTCCGGTAGTTCTTCCGGTGAAAATTATGGAATTTCTAATACAATTGATAACACAGGTAATGGTATTCATACAGGAACATTGAATAATTTGACCGGAAACGGAACCGGAGAACATATTGGTTTGTATAATAATCTGACCGGAAACGGAACCGGGAAACAATACGGTATCCGGAATGAAGTACATAACGGGAATAACAATCAACAATTTGGAAATTTTACTGCAATTTATGGAAATGGTGACGGGCAACATTTTGGTAATTATACCAAACTCTTCGGAAATGGTAATGGTAATCAATATGCAGCATACGACAGTATTTATAATAATGGAAACGGAATACATTATGGAAATTACAGTATTCTAACAGGTAGTGGCTCCGGAGAGAAATACGGCTCTTTTAATAAAATTGATTCTGCTGCTGGAGGCACACATTATGCCGTTTACGGTGAAGCTGAAAAAACGGGAAGTTATGCCGGATATTTTAAAGGAAATGTAGAAGTTACCAAAAAAGTTATTGCCCCTGATAGCGGAAATGATTCGGATATGAAAGCCTATATTTACGGACAATTATATCAAAGCACTTCAAATAATATAAGTGTTAATGTTAGCAATTCGTCAAATGGTTTTACAGCTGAATATATTGGAACGGGACATTACAGAATTCATCTTGACCATCCGAGTTCTTGGTTTATTGTAATGGTAACACATGATTCCGGGATTTTACCTCCGTTGCTTGTTACTACGGACAGCTGGTCTGATGCTACCCATTCATATTTTGATATTTTTGTATGGAAACTTGATGGCTCCGGAAAAGTTGATATTGGTTCAAGTGCTATTAACTTTGTGGTATATAGAAAATAATCTTTTTCATAAGTATGTGTGTGTGTGTTTAGCAGGTAAAATGCAAAAGAAAAAATCAGGTTATTATTCAATGAATGTCTTTTGCATTTAAACCCAAGCAACCGGCAATCCGGTCGCTTGGGTTTTAGTATAAAAAAGCTAAAATGTTGCTTCTAAGGAGATACATACATAGTAATTATCCCGTTGATTTCATCTACAAACAGGGCAATACTTACGGAGCTAATACTGGTATAAAAGAAATAGTTTGTGAATAATTAAAAACAAAATATTCAATAAACCGGTGCTTTGACACATTCCGTCACGGCTTTTGTCCGGACGAAACACCCGGCTCCTCCCTATTCTCAAACCAAAAGCAAAATTGTAGGTTGGAGTAATAAACAATCATCATAAAAACAAAGTATTCTAAGAAGCAGAAAAAAAATCATCTCTTCCTCATTTCCTCAAATTAAAAGCAGGAACATAGTATGAAGCAGGAACAATCATCAAAAAACGATATAATCAATGAACCACAATAAATCATCATTTATTAACCACATAAACTCCCAACAAAATAATCCCGCCGGCCAGTATTTGCACCAACGAAATATGTTCGCCATCCCAAAGCCCCCACAACACGGCTACTAACGGAATGGTATAGGTTACCGATGACACAAAAATAGGGGATGCAATTTTGAGCATTTTGTTGAAGTAAATCATGGCCAACGCTGTACCGAGAATGGCCAAAATAGCCGCATAAAGTAAAGATATTGACACCGGTGGGTGGACAAAGTCCATTTGAAAAAAACCGGTATAATACAAAACAATTATTGATGGTATAATCACCCAGGCAAAATTCCCTACGGCAATAGCCATTGTATCTAGTTCGGCTAAATATAATTTAATCACATTGACATTGATGGCATAGCCTATGGTCGCCGCTAAAACCAGCAAAGCATACCAATAATTGGATTCGGGATGCGACTGTGCCCCTGTGCCAACCAGCAAAACCGTCCCGACAATCCCAATGATAATTCCTGCAACTTGTCGCTTGCTAAACAAATAATGAAAGAAAAAATAACCGATTAACAAGGTATTGAGCGGCGTAAAAGAATTTAATATCGCAACAATTCCGCTATCAATGTGTTGAATGGCAAATGTAAACAAAAAGGTAGGGATGAAAGTGCCTGCCAAAGCAATGAAAAACAAGATACGCCATTGCCGTAAACTAATCTTTTTCAAACTTTTATATCCAACAAGTAACAAAAATAAACCCGCAATTATCATTCGCAAAGCACCGACTTGAACCGCCGATAAATGTAACATGGCCAGTTTCATCAAGATAAACGAACTACCCCATACCAGTGATAAGCCGGCAAATATAACCCATTTCAATTGTTGATTACTCATACGTTAAAAAATACCGGTTTTATATAAAACTTGCACATCAGGGTCAATAATCAATTGATAAGAATTGACATCAAAATTTTTCGGTAAACGTAGCACTTCATCTTGTTCCTGCTTGTTTATTTTGAGCACAAAATCCGTTTGACCGCCTTGCCATTTGATCCGGACAGGTAATTTTAATTGATAAATTTTTCCTTTTTGCCTAACATGAATCCGGAGCAAAGAATTTTTTATATCAATTTTGTCTGTAATTTTCAGAAACGGCACTCCAGGGCGATAAAGCCATTGGTCGAAAAAGACTTTGAGATTTTCGCCGGAAATTTTTTCCGCCAAAGCGATAAAATCCTCTGTCCCGGCATTTTTAAACCGGTAAGTTTGATAAAATTCACGTAAAAGCCGTGTAAATTTTTCATCTCCCATCCTTTGATGCAACATATACAAAACCCACGCCCCTTTTTCATACGAATTGGGATTGAGCAAGCGGAACAAATTATCGGTTTCGTCATAAACCACCGGCCGTCGTTTGATTAAATTATAACGAATAATTTTTTGACGTTCCATTTTCATCCGTTCCGTAAATTTTTGTTTGCCGTAACGGTATTTTAAATATAAATCGGTCAAGTAAGTGGCAAAGCCTTCACTTAACCAAATATCACGCCATTTTTTTTCGGTGACCGTATTGCCAAACCATTGATGTGCTACCTCGTGGGCGACTAAATTTTCAACTGATTTAGTGCCATCAACAGTATTTTCGTCATAAAAAATATTACCGGCATTTTCCATACCGCCAAAACGGGTATTCGATTGCACATTGGCTAATTTTTGATACACATACTGTCCAACTAAACTATCATAAAATTTCAGTGCATCCATGGAACATTTGTAATCGTCAATGCCTGCTACGGGACTATCTGCATAAATCCAACTGCTTACCGGCACACAGTTTTGATGCAATTTCAAATTACCGAAATATTTGATACTGAAATCTGCCGCTCCGAATACCATAACTTTGGTAGGAATTGGAACTTCGGTTTGATACCGGTAAACGAAATTTTCTCCGGCATTAACTTTTTGCACCAAGCGCCCCGATGCTACTACATCATAATGTTTAGGGGCAGTTACAGTCCAAGAAACCAGGGCTTTATCGGATGGATGGTCAATTACCGGTAACCAATATTGTGCCCGGTTAGGCCAATTATCACCGAAAAAAGTTCGCTTACCGTATTTGTTGTGACGGATGTATAAACCATCTTGAGGTTTGCCGTTGTAAGTTATGATGATTTGTAAACTGTCATTGCCGGAATTTTTAGAAAAAAACACGAATAGACTATCATTTAAATGCTTGTATTTCAACGGATTTTTACGATTGTCCGTTACCGACAAAACCTGCATGCCATAGCCTGACTTGTCACGATTTTTTAAGTTAAGAACCACTTGTTTTACCGGTTTTTTTCGCTTTAAGCTAATCAAGGTTTTACCTTCGATAAAATCAGTTGTATCATTGATTTCGACTCGAAAATCATATCTTAAAATATCTATTTTATCCCGTTGTTTGTTTTCAAATTGTCCGGCGGTATAAAAAACACTTAAAAAACTAAAAAAAACAAATAATTTATTCATTTTCAGGTAATTTTAAACGTTCAAAAGCATCGATAAACGAGCCTTTGGTAATATTGAAAATTTTGACATTTTGTTGTTTGGCATAATCGTTTATATCGAAATAAGCTTTAAAACTCAACATAAATTTGTGTAAAATTTCGTGTAAACGGCGATGGTTTTTTCCCATTTTTTTCATTACATCCGGCCGGGCGGTTTGGGTATCGTAAAAGTGGCGTTGGGTCAAATAGACCGTATTGTCGTCTGCTACAAATAACTCCTCTAGCCACGAATGGTCGGCACCGGCAATATAAATGGTTTTAAATCCCATGTTTATACCCGCTATCAATGACGGAACCAATACATTATGAGGCCGCGGCATACCGCAGTTATTACGGTAACAAAAAAACCTAAAGCTTTTAAAACCTTCAACAGGGGTCGGATTGATATAATGTAAATGTATGTGGGGATTTTGCTTGGCCATACCACGCCATTTCTTCGATTTTTTTGCCCCTATGCCCAAAATCAGATGCATAGGCCAAGCCGTTTTTTGAATTAAGTTGTCAACCAGACGGTTACGGCGTTCAATTACATCGACATCGACATCATCAATCCAATATTCCGGCACGTTTATCATATAAAATTCCGGTCTGATAGCCGTATAAGCATCCGTATCGGCAAAATGATTAACCGCCAAACGCTCCTTGCCGTTTAAAAAAGCTTTGTGGCGTTTTAAAAAATCTTTTAAAGAAGGACCGTTGCCCAAAATCACCAATTCTTTCGAACCGGCCTCGGGTAAATCTACCGGTTTACTCAATAATAACACTTTTAATACCGTAGCAACAGACAAAACCGTGTTCTGCAAAAAATCTTGTATGAATAATAAAAATTTCATTATGAAGGGAATGACTTTGTCTGCAAATTTAACTTAAAATTCCGGTCTGATAGCCAAGCGGAGGGCAAATTCCGGAGAATATAAGCCGTTTACACTTGTATAATCGCTTCGCCAAACGGCATCGATACGAAAAAAACGCAGGTTTCCGTAACCGATATTTTCCAATCCCACACTATATTCGTAATATATTTTACGGGAGGGTGCAGCATATTGAATATTGGAACGGTTGATGTCTTTATTGGTATCCGAAATTGTGCCATAAGCAGTTCTGAAAGCTATTACCGTACGCCATTTTAGTTTTCTTATAAAAGGTAACCGGTTCAAAATAAAACCGTTAAAATGATGTTCAAAATGACTGACCAAATAGGTATCTGTGACAAAATCGTAATAATTCAACAAAGTAAAAGTTTGGGGTTTGAGCAGTAAAATTTGGTTAGCAGGGATGGGATTGAGCAAGGCTAAAGGAACCGTTCCGAAAGTTTTTCCGGCTTCAATGGTGACATCAGTTTTACCTATCTTGCCGAGCAAAATACGTTGCATATATCTGAATTGCAATTTATCGTAATTAAAATCACCTCCGAAAGCCTTTATCCCACGATGATAATTGATGATAAAAACAGGATATGGATTTTTGCTGTAACGTTGTTCCACCCCATAACCGTAAACGTCACGCCAAGGGGCAAATAGTAGATAAAAATCACTTCCGGCATCGATCACAGTTGATTTTATTTGTTGATTATCAGCCAAATAATCCATGTTAAACAATTGCCTATCAGCCGGTTGGATTATCTTATAAGACGGTATTATGCCCAAATGGAGATTTTTGACAACACGGTAATCCAATTTAATACGACGTTCTTGTATCCGGGAAATAAACATATTTTTACCTCTGGAAATAGGAAAATTGGCTCCGAAATTGGGCAAATACATCATTTGTCCCGCGTCCATGAGAGAACGAGCTTGTTGTACATAATCATCGGACAGCTTCAATCCCAATTCGATACGGGGGTTATATGATGCCAAATATTTGAATTGCATGCCCCATTTGAAGCGTTTGTCTTTGGGACCGTAAGCTATGTTGGCGTAAAAACGAAAGCGATCGTTGTTGGTTTTAAACGTCCGGATACCGGCAAACAACCGGATACCTTCCACCCCGTTTTTTCCAATGGTTTGAAACACCGGTCCATATTGTAAGTGATGGCCAATATTAACATAACCGGTAGTTAAAATATTTATCAAATTGTTAATATTTTGTATGCGTTTTTTTGTTTTTATCCCGTCTATCAATTGATAAGTTTTACGGGTATCGTTTAAAGCGCTAAACGATTGCCAATAAATGCTGTCTTTTTTAAATTGCTCCGGAGCATATTTAACAAGCTGTTTATCATAAAAATCCGGCGAATAGGTTTTGGTAAAATCATAACCGGAATAATGATATATCTTTTTAATACTCAAACCTTTTGAACGGTTATTCTTGTCCAATAAAGTAAAATCACCCGAAAAAAAATCGGATGACGGAAGATAAATACTGTCATTGACAATAGTATATTCCTTTTCAATGGTGGTGCCTCTTACAAAATTGATATTGGCATCTTTATTTAACTTCATATGGATTTTGGTTATGGCAAAATTTTTTCCCGATACCCAAAAATGTCCGGTAAAAGCCAAATCTTCGTTACGACGCGGCCAAAAATAAATATTATAAAACTTTTCGCTCCCTTTTTGAATACTGTCATTTAACAGATAATCATAAGTATCAAATCCAGTAGTCGAAATGGGACTGACAAAAGGGGTGTTATATAAATTGAAAGTATTTTTGTAAATATCCACTTCGTTAAATTCGATCGACATACGATCAAAAACAAAGCCTTGTTGGTAAAATCCCTTACTCTTTTCAGCTTCAATATCAACCCGTTCCTTGCCTAGTTTGTTATTACCGTAAACGTGATAAACCGTCTCTTTGATAAAAATGGGAATATAAAAGTGAAACCCTTCTTCATCATACGGTAATTTTTTCAACATTTCATCATAATCTTTTTGAAACAGATTTTTGAGAAAAACCGTATCTAACCGGTTCAAGCCTATTTCAACCGTTTCATATTTTTTATACTCATAATACGGAACCTGTTTTAAGCCGTTGGTTTTCCTGTGTTTCCAAATTTCTTTAAGGATTTTATAAGCCGGATTCTCTTTCTTTTTTAATCGTTTTTTGGGACGTTGGACAATAACCACTTCCTCCAAAACATTACTTTCTTTTTTCAGTACGACTTTTAAATATTTTATCTTGGGTTTTACTTTTATAATTTTTGTTTCAAACCCGGTAGCCGAAAAAGTTATATTTCCTCTTTTGCGATGGGTTTTCAATACAAAATTTCCGTCAAAATCCGATGTAGTGCCGAATTTCCCTTTTGCCATATAGATATTGACAAAAGGAACAGGGTCACCGTTTTCGTCAACAACCTTGCCGCGATAAATAAAATATTCCGGTTTATTATTATCCGGTTTTTCCTTCAGATCTTGCGCTTGTAACCAAACCGGTAAAAAAATGATCGAAAACAAAAATTTATAATGAAGTTTCATTTATGAGTATAAGATACCGTTAATTGAAAAACAAAAATAACAAAAAGTAGTTAAATTGAAGGAGCATGAAAGTGATAGAAAAATAAAAACATTAAATAGTTTTAAGTATAAAATGACTTTTTTCTTATTTTTAGAAACAGAATATCAATACGGAATATATTAATTATTAAAAAAATTATACTTTAAAGACAAAAATATCTTATAAAACTTACATTTGACTTAAACTTTTAACTTTTGACTAAAACGTCTATCTTTGCAATTCATAAAAACGTAAAAAAATGAAGACCTACGATTTTAACCGCATTGACCGTAAATGGCAAAAATATTGGACTGAAAACCAAACTTTTAAAGCTGATAATCAGTCCAAAAAAACGAAATATTACGTTTTAGATATGTTTCCGTATCCTTCCGGTGCCGGGCTACACGTAGGTCATCCGCTCGGGTATATCGCTTCGGATATTTTTGCCCGTTACCAACGGCATAAAGGATATAATGTATTGCATCCGATGGGTTATGATTCGTTCGGTTTACCCGCTGAGCAATATGCCATTCAAACCGGACAACATCCGGCTGTTACGACCGAACAAAATATCAAACGTTACCGCGAACAGATGGATAAAATCGGATTCTCATTCGATTGGTCCCGTGAAATACGCACTTCCGATCCTAAATATTATAAATGGACTCAATGGATTTTCTTGCAACTTTTTAACTCATGGTACAACAAGGATACCGATAAGGCCGAACCAATAGATGAATTAATCAACCGGTTTGAAAAAGAGGGTAATGCCTCCGTCAATGCCGCATGTGATGCCGATACACCGGTATTTACGGCAAATGAATGGCAAGAAATGAGCGCCAAACAAAAAAACGACATACTGTTTAAATATCGTTTGACGTATTTGGCCGAAGCCGAAGTTAATTGGTGTCCGGCTTTGGGAACCGTATTGGCAAATGATGAAGTGATCAACGGGGTTTCCGAACGTGGCGGTTTTCCGGTTGAGCGTAAAAAAATGACCCAATGGATGATGCGTATTACGGCCTATGCCGAACGTTTATTGCGAGATTTGGAAACAATCGACTGGCCGGAATCGTTAAAAGAAATCCAACGTAACTGGATAGGTAAATCCATAGGGGCCCGTATCACATTTAAAATTGACGGTAGTGACAAATCTTTTGACGTCTTTACCACCCGTGCCGATACGCTATTCGGGGTTACTTTTATGGTATTAGCCCCCGAACACGAACTGGTCAATGAAATTACCACTCCGGAATACCGTGAACAAGTTGAAGCATATCAAAAACAAGCTGCTAGAAAGAGTGAACGGGAACGTTTGGCGGAAGTTAAAGAAAAAACCGGCGTGTTTACCGGGGCATATGCCGTTCATCCGTTGACCGGAGCAAAAATCCCCATTTGGATCAGTGATTATGTTCTTGCCGGATATGGTACTGGTGCCATTATGGCCGTTCCCTCCGGTGATCAACGCGATTACGAATTTGCCAAACAATTCGATATCCCTATCATCAATATTTTTGAAGGCAATGATATCAGTGAAAAAGCCAATGAAGATAAAGATGCCGTTTTGACAAATTCCGAATTTTTGAATGGCTTACCGGCCAAGGAAGCTATTCCACGGATGATTAAAGAATTGGAAAAACGCGGCGTTGGCAAAGCGGAGGTCAATTACCGCTTGCGTGATGCGGTTTTCTCCCGCCAACGCTATTGGGGCGAACCTGTTCCGGTATATTACAAAAACGGTGTGGCAACCGCCATCCCAGAAAAATATTTACCTTTGGAATTGCCCGAAGTGGAAAATTTTTTACCGACAAAAGACGGGCGGCCGCCATTAGGAAATGCCAAAAATTGGGCATGGGATGAAACCAACGAAAAAATTGTATCCGTAGATTTGATTGACAACAAAACCGTCTTCCCGATAGAGTTGAGTACCATGCCGGGCTGGGCCGGTAGCTCTTGGTATTTTAACCGCTACATGGACCCGCATAATGACAAAGAACCGTTTAGCAAAGAAGCGGTTGACTACTGGCAAAAAGTCGATTTGTATCTCGGCGGTAGGGAACACGCAACGGGACATCTGATTTACAGCCGTTTTTGGCAAAAATTCTTATATGACATAGGACGTGTACCGGAACCGGAATACAGTGTTAAACTGATTAACCAAGGGATGATTTTGGGGTATTCGGCCTTTGTTTATCGTATTAACGAAACAAATACGTTTGTTTCTTTCGGGCTGAAAGATCAATACGAAACGACGCCCGTTCATGTAGATGTCAATATGGTGGATGATTACGACCACCTCGATATAGAAAAATTCAAAGCTTGGCGACCGGATTTTGCCAATGCCGAATTTATATTGGAAGACGGCAAATATAAAGTAGGACGTGAAGTGGAAAAAATGTCCAAGTCAAAATACAATGTCGTCAACCCCGATGACATTGTCGAGCAATACGGCGCCGATACCTTACGGATGTATGAAATGTTTTTAGGACCGATAGAAATAGCCAAACCTTGGAATACTGCCGGACTGAAAGGTGTGCATAATTTCTTACGAAAGTTCTGGTCTTTATTCCACTCTGACGGTATATTTGACGTGTCGCTCGAAGAACCAAACGAACAAGAATTGAAAATTTTGCATAAAACCATCAAAAAAGTTACGGAAGATATCGAAAATTTTTCTTTTAACACGGCTGTCAGTCAGTTTATGATAGCCGTAAACGAATTGAGCAAACTCAAAACTAATAAACAAAAAATCTTAGCACCTCTTGTGGTATTATTGGCCCCGTTTGCTCCTCATCTGGCAGAAGAATTGTGGCAAGAATTGGGACATGACGAAAGTATCGCCTTTGAGCCTTATCCAAAATATGAAGAGCGTTATTTGAAAGAAAGTACCAAAACCTATCCCATTATGGTCAATGGCAAAATGCGACATAAAATGGATTTGCCTGCAAATATGGATAAAGAAAGTATCGAAAAAGCGGTTTTAGCCGATGAAAAAGCTCGAAGTCTGTTGGAAGGTAAACAATTGAAGAAGGTGATAGTTGTTCCGGGAAAGATTGTCAATCTGGTTGTTTAGTAACTGGTTTTTGAGGAATGAGAAAGTGAGGAACTTTTTCAAGTTATAAAAAAATCATCAATTATTAAACCCGGTCACTTCGATACTATTTTTCCTCCCTTGTCGGAAAAATCACTCAGTGACCTACAAAATCTAAAATCTTATGTGCCCTTATGTGCCTTATGTGGTTTAAAAAAAACCTGACACTTCGACAAGCTCAGTGACCTAATTGAAAGTCTGAAATCAATAAAAATCCTCAATTACTCAAAAAAATAACAAATGCCGACAGATTCCTTCCAACAAAAAGTCCTGCAAATAGTCAAGCAAATACCGCCGGGCAAAGTCACAACTTACGGGCATATTGCAGCTTGTTTGGGGAATAAGCGCAGTGCACGTATGGTGGGTTGGGTGCTCAACAGTAAAAAATATAATCGAGACATTCCTGCACATCGGGTGGTGAACCGTAAAGGCTTATTGACCGGCAAGATGCATTTTGAAGGTAGTAATCTGATGCAGGAACTACTCGAAAGCGAAGGTATTAATGTTGTTAATAATCAAGTGGTTGATTTAGAAAAACATTTGTGGAATCCGGCGGAAACATTATAAATTTTACGTTCTTTTCTGTTTTTTAACGTATTCAAAAATATCAGCGGCAATATCTTTGGCGGCATCCGGAAAAGCAAATTGCTTGATATTTTCAGATAACATTCTCATTTTTTCAGGATTTTCAATAAGTTTTTTCAATTCGTCCCACAACCGGTCGTAAAGTTCATTCTCGGAAATAAAAACCGCTGCACCGGCTTTTGCAAGTTCCAAAGCATTTTTGGTTTGGTGGTCTTGTTCCAATTTGGGAGCCGGCACAATGATAGCCGGTTTGCCAAGTAAAGCCAGTTCAGTAGTACTCATGGCACCTGCCCGGGCTACCACAACATCAGCAGCAGCATATGCCATCATCATATTGTCAATAAACGGCAAAATTTTTACGAAACCCGTTTGATAGTCTTTATATTTATCATAAAGGACTTTGCCGGTTTGTAAGAGAATTTGTAAATTGTGTTTCTTTATTTTATCTATTAAACCGATAGTGGCATCATTAACAGCAGCTGCTCCGTCACTGCCTCCCATGACTAAAACCGTAAATTTATCCGGTCTGAGATTAAAATGTTGCCTTGCTTGTCGTTTGTCAGGCACCGGTTGATAAAAATCGTCGCGCACAGGATTGCCGGTTAGTAAAATTTTATCGGGATTGAGATATTGTTCAATACTTTTATAAGCCGTATGAATCCGGGTGGCTTTTTTGGCCAACAAACGGTTGGTTAAGCCCGGATATGAATTGTGTTCTTGGATAAAAGTCGGAATATCCATGTATTGAGCGACAAAAATAACGGGACCTGTGGCAAAACCGCCGGTACCGATAACCGCATCGGGCTGGTATTTTTTAAGAAGTTTATAAGATTGCCAAAGCGCCACAAATATTTCATAAAAAATTTTGATATTCTTAAAATAATTCTTTCGTTTTATCCTGTGCAACTTCATGCCCACAATGTCATAGCCGGCTTTGGGAATGATAGACATTTCCATAAAATCTCTGGCGCCAACAAACAAAAATTCGGCATTCTTGTCAATCTTTTTTAATGCTTTTGCCGTGGCAATCGCCGAAAAAATATGGCCGCCCGTGCCCCCGCCTGTTATGATATATTTCATCAAAAAAATTTTTGTAAAAATACAGATTTTAAATTTTTATTAAATATGTATGAGTAATTTTATTCAATTTCTCTCAAAGAAATCAACATGAAAGCATAAAAAGACAGAAATACATTTCGAACTTATTTGGACAACAACTTTTTATAAATTTTCAATAATGTCAAATGAAAGTTTAAATTTTCTTTTTTTTGTAATAATTCTTTGGGATTACTCCTGACAACCATTTCTATTTTTTGGGTTAAATCATCTAAATCTCCTGTTTTAAATAATACCGTTCCTTTGGGACGGACACAAGTATCCGATCCAATGGCCGGAACCCCCAAATCCATAGCTTCTTGTAAAGAAACGCCATAGCCGTCGGAAGTATTGGTGCGCACCAAAAAAGCAAAGTTCGGGAGATAATCCACCAATTGCCTGTCATATATCAAATCAATATGATTTTGCAAAGCGTACTGTTCAATCAAATTGTTTAAATAAGACAAATCAGAACTGGTTTTGTTGAGCATAAAAGTCATATGAAAACGGTCATGATGTTTTTTTAAAAATTCGAAAATAAGCGGAATATCATAAAGGGTCTCAGATGATTCTTTGGTAACCCGGGAAACGCTGAAAAGAAAATGAATTTTATCGTCATTAAAATTTAATTTTACCGGATTTTCAGGTTGTAGCGGCACGTATGCCGGTAAGAATTGTGCTTTTATTTTATGATCTTGTAATTGTTTTGTTAAAGTTTGAGAAACGGAAATCAATGTCAAATTGCGGGTATATTTTAGAAAAAAGAAGAAGAATTTTTTAAAGAATTTGGGATAATGCAAAAGTCTTTCACTATGAATTGTAACAATGATTTGACTTCGATTAAGATAAGAAAAGAAAAAATAATAAATAAAATGAAATTTAAAAAATTGATGAAAATGCACCACTTTATGATTGTTTGTAAAGAGGAATTTTACATACCAAAACGGACTTTTGTTGGTCGGAACAACATTTTCTTTTCTATTGAAATAATGATCGTAAATAGTATAAGGAATCTTATGTTTAATCAGTAATTTTTCAATCCGGTATATATGTATGCTAATCCCTCCGAAAGGTGGTGGATAAGGTCCGCAAATGGCTATATTCTTTTTCATTGGGATAATTCTTGAGGTTTTCTGATAATCAAAAGAAAACTGTAAAAATAAGCAATAAAAATTATACCCTGAACTCTATAAAAAGTTTCGGTAAAACCGGTTAAAAACAAGATAATAAAAAAAGCCCCTAACACGGGATCATGTGTTTTAATACCTCTGTAAAATACTGCAAATAACATACTTAACCATACAATTAATAAGATAAGCCCCCCACTTAACCACCACTGGATATAAGAATTATGAGCGTTATATCCTTTGTGAAATAAATATGTATGCCCGTTTTTTTTGTATTGGGCAATTAGGGCATCGTTGTCACTCCCGGTGCCTTGTCCCAAAACGGGTTTTTGTTTGATCAGCTGCCAGGCATCATGCCATGACAAAAGACGGCCTTGTTTTTCGGGATTAACAGCAGTAGAATAATGTTTTCTATAATAAAATTTGTAATATCTATCCACACCGAAAGTAACTAAAATACGCTCTTTTATTATGGGTATATTGACTGCTATCAGGACAAGTATAAGTAAACTTCCAATATAGCCCGTAATGTATTTTTGTTTATAAGGTGAAGTCTTTATTTGATAAATAAAATATATAGTCATTATAAGAAAATATTGTACATATCCTTGCCGGCTACCCGAAAACAGAATTCCTAATGAAAACAAAACAGCCAGATATAAAGTTTTTTTCTTTGAAAAGTTTAATTCCGGTTGAAAAAACAATAAAAAAGTCAAAGCTAGGAGGGTCATCATTGCAACATAAGTCGGATGTTGCTTAAACACCGTTAGAAAATCAAAACGGTAAAAATAATACCAATTTATACCGAGACCTTTATTTAAACTGATATCAATTTGCCGGTAAAATGCATACAAAAAAACAATAATAAAAAAAACGGCATTGGCATAAATATATGCCTTAATTATTTTGTAACGATTAGCATTTATTAAAGGGGACGAAAAACTAAAAATCACAGGTAGAATAGCAAAAGAAAAAAACCGCTCAACAATTTTAATACCTCTGTCAAAATTAGAAGTATAAAACAAACCGGCTACTAAGATTAAGAAAAAAAGAACCGGCAGTAACAACATGAAATCCCACTTGATTTTTATATCTTTTAAAACACGAAAGTTTATCAAAAACATAAAGCTTGTTACAGAAACCATCCAAATAGCCCCACGCATGGAAAATAAAGGCGCTATCGACAAAAAAACCAGGGCGTTAATAAATAAATTAATTTTCAGCTTGTGCTTCATATTTTTCGGATTGGTAACTATAATTAATCAAAATAAAAATTATAAAATAATTTACAGCTATACTGCTGTTAAAAAAATGACCGGACAGTCCTACAATGCCTAACAATGCTAACAAAAAAAATAATTTGAGTTTATAATCAAACGTAATACGGTTATATATTTTGATAAAAATGTATAAATAAAGGAGCATCCCGATAAGTCCGAAAAATAAAAACAAATCAAAAAAACCCATTTCAATATAATATTTTTCCACATCTTGCCCACCGATAAAAAAATTCAACCATGACCATTTTTGTGTTATTAAAGGAATGAATTTGGTTTGTAAAAAAGTATTTCGTCCGGATAATAAAGCAAATAATAAGCCCTTTTTTTCATATGTATATTGAAAATTTTCCCAAGCATTGATTAAAATCTTATTGATAGCCGAACTGAAAATAAAATAACCGGTTATGGCAAAAGAAAGGCCGGCAATCAATATCTTCTTAATAGAAACTCTTTGCGTAACGTGAAATAATAATAACAATACAATGTACAATAATACCGCTTTGGTTGCTACTAAAAGTGAAGTTATCAGAACCAACCAAAACGTCCATTCTTTATGCCGTAAATAAAACCGACGATAATAAAACGTGGTCAAGGCCAAAATAAAAAAATAACTGGAGTCATTTTGAGCATTAATCAAACCGTTATAGCCGAATCGCCAAGGGCCGGCGTATGTTTTAAAAATTTTAAGGGACAATAAAAAAGCTATTATGATAATTAACCCGTTAAACCATATAATTGATTTGTAAAGTTTTAGTAATCTTTCCGGGTACTGTTTGGAATCTAAAATATCGGAAGCAGCTATGTATAATAAAATTATAAAGATATACTTAAAAAAACGACTAAAATTATCGCCAAAATGCAAGTCTGTCATATTTTTACTCAATAAAAATTGTCCGGTAAAGAAAAAAACTGACAAAACAAATATGGCAAACAACAAATGAATCCTTTGTTTATTCAAATAGAGAAGCGCATACAGAAAAAATAATAATTCGAATATCCCTTTTATAATGATACCTAACCTTATATTGCCAAAACCACCTCTAACTTCAATTTTATAGATACCATCAACAATAAAAAATATCAGTAAGGAAACTGAAAACAGTAGCAGTGCCAACTTATATCCTGTATATTTTTTAATAAATTTCATAAAATAAAACAAAAAATATCATATTATAATGTTAAATTTAATTCTTATATTTTTGATAGGCCAAGGTAAATAAAATAAAACGCAACCCCAAACTTAATGCACTTGCCAAAGCTACTCCATATAAACCGTACTTTTGAAACAACAAATAACTCAAAATAATGTTTAACGCCAAAACAAACAGATTTATTTTCAAATTTAAGGTATATTGCCGTTTAATAGCCATATAAGTACCGAATACCGGTGAAAAAGCTTGGAAAATTTTGGCTGCCAAAATAATGATAAACAGCGTAAATGTATCTGTAAATTTAGTAAAATACCAAGCAGTAAAATATTTGTAAAACACCACCAAAAACAAACTTGCCGTCAATACCAAAATCACAATTTTCCGGAACAATAACGGAACTTCTTTGGCTGATTTTTTCATTTTTTCAACATCTACTTGTACTAAAGTAACCGGAACTAACAAAAGCATATTAGCTACATTTAATGAAAAACTATAATCGGCTATATCAATTTTGGGTTGGGCAGATAACAAATTGATGATAAAAATATCGGTATATAAAAACATTAAATTGGCAAAATTGCTTACGACTAATGTCAAAGAGCTTGGTAACAGCTTAAAAAACAATCGTCCGTAACGTTTCAAACCGTTCCAATGGATTTGCTCTTTGTATAACAGCCAAAAACTCCACAGCAATCCGGGAATGATTAAAAAATAGGCGGGATATACAAAACCGTATTTTGTAACCGAATAATACCGGATACCGGTAAATACCAAACCGTAAAATAAAACAGAAACCAAAATTTTGTACACCGAAACCACATTACTGTTTCTGCGTACAAGGAGATAACTTTGCGTAATACCACCTGTAAAGTACAAAGCGTAAAACAAAAGCGGCACCCACAATATCATCAAATACAAAACACCTAAAACAACGGCAACAATCAACGATACCACAAATGCAAAAACAAGCGATAAAGCATAAAAATAGTTTTTATTTTGCTTGTTGGTCGTATAACTGACAATCAAAGCCGGTAAGCCGAAAGCCAAAAAAGAAGAACCCACTTCAATAATTTTTTTATAATATTCCAAGCTACCGTAATCCTGTTTACTTAAATAATCCGCCGCAAAAAACAAGACCAACATTTCCAATCCCCGGGTAAATATTATCGATAATCCGTAATAAATATATTTTTTTTGTATCAACTCTTTAAGCTGCATGAATTAACTACATTTAAATATTGGAAAACGGGAATGTATTGGAAATTATTTTGTTATAAGTAACAAAAAAAATAACCATAAAGGGTCCGGAGTAAGTACTTCGTGCTTAAAAAAACAAATATCTTGATAACATGAAAATTTTTAAAAGCCAAATTTACATCAAAAAGATAGAATATAAAAGAACAAATGCATAACAGGTCACGGTAAATAAAATACAGCAAACCGGAACCTATGATACCAAACAAACCGGACTGGATTATTGCTCCCTGATTTCTTTTACTTCATAAATGGCAATATCAGGGTGATATGTCAAACAATTTTCCGGCAAGCCGGCCTTTAAACACAAATGTTGGAAAAATACATCAAAATCCGGCAACTGTTTCCAAACCTGCGGCAAAAATGTCGCCCGGCGGCCACTTAAACTTAAAATAACTCCGTGTTTGAAAGGTTTGATAACTTGTTTTAGCTCATCAATATTATTATAATGTATCTCTTCGGGAAGACTCAACAAAGAAATTTCTATCTTAATTTGATCAAATTCTTCCAAAGTCAAAGGCGGAAAACGCGGGTCGTTAAAAGCAGCCGCTTGTGCATTGTAAATCACATCATCTATCAAAGGTTGCATAGGCAGAAGCGACCCGATACAACCGCGTAAACTTTCATGTTTACCATCTGACTTTTCCAAAGTCACAAAAACCGCCTGTTTTTGAGCCAATTCAGGATATTCTTTTAACAATTTTTGTTTATCTATCAGTTTCTGACCGGTTAATTTCTCATAAATAGCCAAACGGGCTAATTTTAACAACACTTGTTCAATAGTTTTCATAATAATCGTAACTTTGTCGTTTTATTATGCAATTTAACACTTTTAATCGTTTATGTCAAACAATCATTTAATATGTGTCCACTAATCGTGTATATAATATTGGGGCTTGCCATAGGTTATGTCGGGGGATATGCCGGTATCGGGGGAGCGCCTTTTTTGATTGCATTTTTGGTTTTGGTATGTGGCATCTCACAATATACCGCCCAAGGAAGTGTCTTGACTATGATGTTAGGTCCTATGAGTTTGCTGGGGATTATAACTATGAAAGAAGAAGTAAAAGCCCAATGTAAAAGTATCATTATCGGAACGATAGCTTATGCAGTTTTTTCCTATTTCGGTGCCGAATTGGCCTTTTACTTCGGTGAAGTATCCATCAAAAAATATTTCGCCGTCTTATTAATTATAATTGGCATAATGCAATTAATACCCAAATTTTCAAAACCGGATCATCTGGCTAAAAATGAAAAAATTCCGGCTTGGTGGATTTTTTTGATTGGTGCCATTACCGGTATAGTCGGCGGTTTATTTGGTATCGGTGCCGGTGTGTTAATGGTTCCAATTTTTTTAATGGGTTTCAATATGAAAAAAAATCACGCCAGAGCTTTGACCTTGGCAATTTTGCTGCCACCGGTAAGTTTGGGAGCCTTTATCAAATACCAACACGAAGGCGCTATCGACTGGAAATTGGTTATCATTTTGTTTTTCAGTTATTTTATTGCCAATTATTTCGGAGCCAAACGCGGTTCAAGAGCCGGATTGACAAATTTTAAACGTATAAATGCACTATTGTTAATAGGAATTGCCGGAATTTATTTATTGCAAATATATATGAGTTGAATGTTGAAAGTTAAATGTTCGTAACGTTAATAACGTTGTAGAGACGCACGGGTCGTGCGTCTTATCGTAAAAAAGCCCCGTGAGTCTCAATTGAAAATCAGATTTCTCCTCACTCCTACGTCGTTCGTTCGAAATGACAGGCAAATCAAATAACCGATTAACCAAATAACCAATAAACAAATGTCCTTCAGCAAAGACCGTCAATATTATAAATTCTGTTTTTACGGTTTTTTAAAGAACCTTCGGTTTTTTGATGCGTTTTTTTTATTGTATCTCAAACAAAAAGGTTTGTCTTACACAGAAATAGGCAGTTTATATGCTATCCGGGAAATTGTCATTAATCTCATGGAAGTCCCTACAGGTATTTTTGCCGACACTTTCGGACGTAAAAAATCTTTGATGTTATCGTTTTTGGCATATATCCTGTCTTTTGTTTTGTTTTATATCGGGACGACATATCATTTTTTTCTAATAGCATTCGTGCTTTACGGTATTGCCGACGCCTTACGCTCCGGAACGCATAAAGGAATGATAATGAAATACTTAAAATTAAAAAATGAATCACAATACAAAATCGCTTACTACGGACATACGCGAGCGTGTTCACAACGCGGGTCCGCTTTATCAGCTCTGATTGCCGGTATAATTGTTTATTTTGCAGGCAATTACGAGAAAATATTTCTCATTTCCATCATACCTTATTTGTTAAACTTATTATTGGTTTGGTCCTATCCCGACGAACTGGATTTTTCCGGCAAAAAAATTCACAAAAAATTAAAATACAATTTGAAGGCATTGTGGCAAGCTCTCAAAAATCCGCAAGTTTTGACCATTGTACATTCGTCTGCCGTGTTTACGGCCTATCAAAAAGCTACCAAAGATTATATCCAACCGGTGATGAAAAATGTAGCCCTTGCCCTACCCGTTTTGGCCGGTGTGTATGCCGGCAACAAAACCGGCTTATTTATCGGAATAGCTTATACACTACTGTATTTATTGACGGCCACCGCGTCAAAATATGCCGGGTTTATGAGTCAAAAAATCCGTAAACTAAGCTTTAAAACTTTACTTTTAGGATTTTTAGCAGGTATTGCCGGTGGTTATTTTTTTAATAAACAACTTTGGTTACCGGCTTTAATCGCCTTTAGTGGAATTTATATCTTACAAAGTTTACGAAAACCGGTTTTAACGGGTTTTCTCACTGATGAAGTTCCCAACGAAATTTTGACTTCGGTTTTATCGGCCGAATCTTTATACCGCACACTGTTAACTTCCATTATCGCTTTGGTATTAGGGTATTTTGCAGACCGGTTCGGATTGGGATTTGCATTTATTTACATTAGTACCGGCTTATTGGTGATTTCGGTTTTTTTAAAAAAGTAAGGAATATTTTTGCTGTAAAACATAAAGAGCCGGTTTTCTTAATATAAATCAATCTTTTGATTGAATGATTTAGATAAATAAACTATACAAAAAATTCATTTGAGTCCCGTAAAGGCGACATCTTGGTAATTTATAATAAAAATTCATACACCTTTTAACAAATAATTATCACTATTCAATCTCAAACATAAAAAATAATATTTTACTTTTGTCATGCAAAATGTAAATTACCCGTGGTATGAAATACAAAATTTTCTCATTATTATTATTATTTATCAGCATTACTTTTTCACAAGAAAAAAAAGAAAACAAAGTCCCCAAAGGACATTACAATACAAGTAAATTTCGTCAGATAACCGACTTATTACCAACACCTAACACTTACAGAACAGCATCAGGCGCCCCCGGACCGGACTATTACCAAAACCTGGCTAACTACGATATGGATATCCGGCTTATCGATGCCAAACAACCTAAGATAAAGGGGGCAGAAACCATTACATATATCAATAATTCACCCGATAATTTGGAATATTTATGGGTGCAATTGGACCAAAACAGACGGGAACCGGATTCATATACCGACCGGATTACGGACGATGGCAGTAATATGATGTTGCGTCCGGGAAAATTTATTTCTCAATACAGCAATGAAGGTTATAAAGGAGGTATTCATATTACAAAAGTTGTAGATGCAAAAGGCAATCCGTTACCTTACACGATTAACCACACCATGATGCGTATCGACCTCCCGAAACCGATCAAAGCCGGTGAAAGTTATACTTTCAAAATCGATTGGTGGTATAATATCAATAATTTTGTTGAAGATTGGGGACGCTCGGGATATGAACATTTTAAAAAAGACGGTAACAATTTATACATCATTGCCCAATTTTACCCGCGTATGGCCGTCTATGACGACGTCAACGGTTGGCAAAATTTACAATTTATCAAAACAGGCGAATTTGCCTTGCCTTTCGGTGATTTTAATGTCAATATTACGGCACCGGCAGACCATATTCTAGATGGGACAGGCATTTTGACCAACCGCAAGGAAGTGATGAGCAAAAAACAATATAAACGTTACTTGCAAGCACAAAAATCTTATGACAAACCGGTAATGATTGTCACGGAAGACGAAGCCCGTAAAAACGAAAAATCCCATACAAATAAAACCAAAACCTGGCGGTTTAAAGCCGAAAATGTCAGGGATTTTGCTTTTGCATCGTCTAGAAAATTTATCTACGATATGATGGCAGTCAAACTACCGGGTAAAACGGTGATGGCGGTTTCCATGTATCCCAAAGAAGCCCAACCGCTTTGGGAAAAATATTCCACACGAACGGTTGCCAATACTTTGACCGAATATTCCAAACGTTTGTTTGACTATCCGTATCACAAAGCCATTTCGGTCAATGCATTCCGTCAAGGTATGGAATACCCGATGATTTGTTGGAACTACGGAAGACCGGATGAAAACGGACAATACAGCGATCACCTCCGCAACGGGATGATCAAAGTCATCACACATGAAGTCGGGCACAACTGGTTTCCTATGGTTGTCAATTCCGATGAAAGACAATGGATGTGGATGGACGAAGGTTTAAACACCTTTACCGAATTGTTAGCCGAACAAGCTTATGAAAAAAAATTAGGTTTCAAACTGTATTCAAGAGGCTTGCCCAAACAAGTAGTGCCGTTTATGAAAGGCGATCAAAGCAAAATGAACCCGATTATGAATAATTCCGATTTGATGTATAACCGCAGCATGACGGCATACAGTAAAGCAGCTGCCGGATTGTATATGTTACGAGAAGTTATTATGGGACACAAACTTTTTGACAAAGCTTTTAAAACTTATGCCAACCGCTGGAAATTCAAACATCCCGAACCGGCAGATTTTTTCCGTACTATGGAAGATGTATCGGCAGTTGATTTGGATTGGTTTTGGCGCGGTTGGTTTTTTACTACAAGCGTAAACGAAATGAGCATTGCCAAAGTCAGCAAATTTTATGTCACCGACAAACCTACCGAACGTATCAGAAACATGGCAAAAAGCTATGGTATGAAAGTGGAAGATTTTCCGCCTTATGTCTCCCTGATTACCGAAGACAGCCCCGATTTCACGCCTGATATGAAATCCGGTAAATCCTTCTTGCAAAGAGCTGTCACACTGAAGCAATTTCTAAATGAAAATTTTACCAAAGAAGAAATCAAACGCTTAAAAATGCCTAAATATTTCTATCGTGTCGAGTTTGAACAACATGGCGAACTGGTGATGCCCATTGTTTTAAAATTAACCTACAAAGACGGTTCTACGAAACAGGTCATTTATCCGGCTAAAATATGGCGTTTTAACGATAAAAAAGTCAGTAAAATGATACCGTCGGATAAGGAAATTGTCAAAATAGAATTAGACCCCGAAAACCTTACAGCCGATATAGATATGTCCAATAATGTTTGGCCTAAACAAAAACAAAAATCTACCTTTGACAAATTGAAAGAGAAAGCAAAATATTGAAAAATTTTAAATTAATTGTTCCGGCTTACTCTGGAAAAGAATGCCTCTTTTTCGATATGCTTTGCTATTTAAAACTCTGTTTCTTCCCCCAATTTGAAGAATTGAAAGATAAAGAATGAAGATTTTACCCCCGACATTCTTCATCACGGAGGGATAAAATAACGCTATTTTTTGTGAATGTCATTTCAAACGTAGAGAAAAATATCATTTTCAATCCCCAGTTTCAATCCTAATGGATAACAGCATATCACTACTCTCTATTTTCGACTTCTCAAACCCACATTCCTTTTCCTATTCAGTCAATATTTCCTAAAAAAATCCCATCACTTTAACATACCATTTGTTAAATCAAACTTGAAATTCATCAAATCAAATAAGCCATTCGTCGAATGAGACTTGATTTACAAAGTTACAGCAGGTATATTTTACATGCAATATTATCTTTTTTATAAATCTTTGAAAATATTGTAAAAAAATACACAATTTATGTAACTTTTAAATCACAAATTATGAAAAAAACAAAGATTTCAAAAGTGATTACCATGGGCCTTATACTATTCTTATATATAGGAATGAAGGCTCAGGTAGGAATCAACACGGATGGCAGCCAGCCGGACAATTCCGCTATGCTGGACGTCAAAAGCACCGATAAGGGGATACTCATTCCCCGTATGACCCAAGCCCAACGCGATGCTATCAGTTCACCCGCTACCGGCTTGATGATATACCAAACCGATAATACGCCGGGATTTTATTACTATGATGGAACGGCCTGGCAAAGTATTTCAGGAGTGGCGAGCGGTTTGACTCTGGACGAGGCCTACAATGCCGGCGGCAGTGGGGCCGGCAAAAACATCAACGCCAACGCCGGTGCCGTCCACATAAACGGTACCGACGGATTTCTCGTTACAGGAACATACAATTCCGGACAAAATATTGACAATGAGATAACAGGCAGCGGTACACGTATGTTTTTTTATCCTAGAAAGGCTGCTTTTAGAGCGGGTTTGGTTTCTAATAATGAATGGAATGATTCTAATATAGGACTAATTTCAGTTGCTATGGGAAATCAAACTAAAGCTTCCGGCAAATATTCAACAGCATTGGGATTTGGAACAATAGCTTCCGGTTATTTTTCCACTACAATGGGATATGGAACAACAGCTTCCAGCAAAATAGGAATTGCGGCAGGAAAAAATACAACTGCATCCACATCTTTTCATGCCATTGCTTTTGGAGATAATTCGGTTGCCTCAGGTTTTTCTGCGTTTGTAATGGGTTTAGGAACAGTAGCTCCCAGTTATTCAGAAATGGCTATCGGTTTATATAATACCGATTACACACCGGTTGATAATGACGGTTGGAACGCATCCGACCGCTTATTTGTTGTTGGAAATGGAACATCTAATTCAAACCGAAGCAATGCCCTTATCATCTACAAAGACGGTAGAATAAATATCAATGATTCATATTTTTTGCCTTTAACAGACGGTGCCACCGGTCAAATTATGCAAACCGACGGTGCCGGACACCTCAGTTTTGTAGATTTACCTTCGACAGGCTCCATCGATAATCATACGGATGTGGATACCTCTACCAATCCACCGTCCACAGGGCAAGTTTTAAGCTGGAACGGGGCAAACTGGGTGCCGGCTAATATTACTGGCAGTACTCAACAAATCGATGACCTATCCGATGTGGATACCTCTACCAATCCGCCTGCCAACGGACAGGTCCTTAAATGGGACGGCACCAACTGGATACCCGGTAACGACAACGATACTAACTACAACGCAGGCATCGGTTTAGACCTGACCGGCACCACATTCTCGCTCAACAGCGGTATCGACAACCTCACCGATGTGGATGTCAGCA
>JALVST010000115.1 GCA_027024205.1 Flavobacteriales bacterium
TCGGTTTAGACCTGACCGGCACCACATTCTCGCTCAACAGCGGTATCGACAACCTTACCGATGTGGATGTCAGCACGAATGCGCCTGCCAATGGACAAGTTCTCAAATGGGATGGCACCAACTGGATTCCCGGCAACGACAACGATACCAACTACAACGCAGGCACCGGTTTGGACCTGACCGGCACAACTTTCTCTCTTAACAGCGGTATCGACAACCTCACCGATGTGGATGTCAGCACGAATGCACCGACCAACGGTCAAACCCTCAAATGGGACGGTAACAACTGGGTACCTGCCGATGATAATAATACCATTTACACCGCAGGCACAGGATTGGACTTAACCGGTAATACCTTCTCGCTCAACAGCAGCATCGACAACCTCACCGATGTGGATGTCAGTACCAACGCCCCCGTCAACGGACAAGTCTTCAAATGGAACGGCACCAACTGGATACCTTCGGACGATACCGGAGCACAAATCCTCAACGACCTCGCCGATGCCAAATCAGACAACGACGGCACACAAAACGGCTCATCTGTCTTTATAGGTATAAATGCCGGTGCCAACGACGATGAAACGGACAATCGAAACACAAGTATCGGTTACAATGCCTTGCAAGCTAATGTTAACGGTCAAGATAATTTCGCCGGTGGTCATCAAGCACTATACAGTAATACAGGCAATAATAACACTGCTGCCGGTAAAAACGCTCTCTTTTCCAATACATCCGGTAATGGTAATACTGCCGTGGGAAGTTATACGCTTACAAGCAATAATGGCAATAACAATACGGCTGTCGGTCAAGGCGCCTTTTTCAACCTGTTTGGGAATACCGCTTATGATAATTCAACCGCAATCGGGGCAACAGCCAATGTGAATGCTAGCAACCAAGTGCGTATAGGCAATAATTCGGTAAACAGTATCGGCGGTTACGCCAACTGGACCAATGTATCGGATATGCGGTTTAAAAAAGATATTAAAGAAAATGTCGTCGGTCTGGAATTTATCAAAAAATTACGCCCGGTTACTTACCATTTGGATATGGATGCCATCGCCAAGTTCAATCACATTCCGGACAGCTTACGCTTACCCAAAAGCGAACGACTCAAAGCCGCCGAATTGCAATCCGGTTTTATCGCACAAGAAGTGGAACAAGCCGCTCTAAGTGTCGGCTACGATTTCCACGGGGTAGATAAACCAAAAAATGAAAACGATCACTACGGCCTGCGTTATGCCGAGTTTGTTGTACCACTGGTCAAAGCCGTACAAGAACAACAAGATATTTTAGACGGCCTACAAAAACAAATAGATAAAATCAAAAAGCAAATAAAAATATTATTAAATAAAGAAAAATAATAAGTAGTTAAAGGAATTAAAATTTTTTTGATAAGAGACGCAGCATTCTGTGTCTCTTTTAATTTGGAATTTCTTATCTTTGAAAAATGAAGACACCTATAATTTTTTCATTTTTTATCATCCTACTTGTTTTTTCCGGTTGCAAAAAGAAAGACCACCATAATGAGTCTCAACCGGAGATACGACATTTTTTGATGGGATTTACCCCTTTTCCTTATGAAATATCACAACAAGCGGTTGACAATACTTATCAAAATATTATCCGGGACGGTGATATGGTTTTAGCCCATTTTGACAATGGAATTCTTTGGAATGAAGCTCTGAACGATTTACCGTTTCCTGGAAATGTGCAGTACGAAATCAATCAAATTGTTACCCGGATTCCGCCGGATCACAAAATATTTTTGACCACAACGCCTAATCATACCGACAGGGAAACTTTAGCACATTATTGGAATGACAACAGGACTCAACAAAACTTACCGTCGCCATGGAATACGTATTCGTTTAATCACCCCGATGTTATCACGGCTTACATAAATGTAAGCGGCTGATTGATGCCATACAGCCGGATTATTTCGCTTACGGCATAGAGGTTAACGGCGGATTGCGGGAAAATTCCCAAAATTATGACGATTTTTTAATATTGGCAGACACCGTTTATCACCGGTTAAAACATGATTATCCTAATCTGCCCGTAATGATGACATTTCAAGACCAATCATATAACAAAACCAAAACCGAAGTACTTCATATCACACAAAGTCTGATGACTTATAGTGATTATATGGCAGTCAGCACCTATCCTTTTTGGCTGTATCATCAAAATAATACAAACTCAAAACCTGATAATATTCCAAGTAATTGGTTAACCGAAATGCGTGATTTGGCACCGCAAAAACCTTTTGTTGTATCCGAAACCGGCTATATAGCCGAAGATTTGGTCATACCCCCATATCAAGTAAATGTGCAAGGCAATCCGGAATGGCAAAAAATATATACCCAAAAATTATGTCAAAAAGCCAATGACTTAAATGCAGAATTTATATGCTGGTTTGTTTATCAATATTACGATTTAATGTGCCAACAAATAACCAATCCGCCGCCTTACTTTCTCGTGTGGAAAGATAACGGCATGCAGGACGGAGACGGACAAGCCAGACCGTCGTTAAACGTTTGGCAGGAATGGTTAACTAAAAATTTAATTGGAAATAGAGAATTGACACTTCGACAAGCTCAGTGACCGGATTTCTCCTCTCCCGACGAAAGTCGGAATCGTTCAAAATGACAGGCAGATTGTTATTCCGGCAGAGAAATGAGGTACGACAGAGAAATCTCATGTCATTCCGACAGAGCAACGTAGGAGCGACAGCCTGTCCCGACGAAGGTAGGGAAGGAATCTGGATTTCTCACTACGCTATCTACTTCTTTCCTCAAAAACACTTGTTACATGATACATGTTACTCGCTACAAAAACTGTCAACTTTTACATTCAACCTTCAACTAACAAAAAAAATCGTATATTTGTATTTAATAATTTTTTTAGAAAAGATACTTATATGAGCGAAGAAAAAAAACAGACACAAGCACAAAATTATTCGGCAGACAGCATACAAGCACTTGAAGGCATTGAACACGTAAGGATGCGTCCCTCTATGTATATTGGAGATATCGGTGTACGTGGGCTGCATCATTTGGTTTATGAAGTGGTTGATAATTCAATAGATGAAGCCATGGCCGGTTATTGTGACCGCATTGACGTCGTGATTCATGAAGACAATTCCGTATCGGTCAAAGATAACGGACGTGGTATCCCGGTAGGTTTACATAAAAAAGAAGGCGTTTCGGCGCTGGAAGTTGTGATGACCAAAATCGGTGCCGGTGGTAAATTTGATAAAGATTCTTACAAAGTTTCCGGGGGGTTGCACGGTGTCGGGGTATCGGTAGTTAACGCTTTATCCGACCATGTCATAGCAAAAGTCTTTCGCGAAGGTAAAATCTGGCAACAGGAATACAAACGCGGGAGAGCCTTGTATCCGGTTAAAGTTATCGGAGAAACCCAAGAAACCGGGACTTGCGTCAAATTTCATCCCGATAAAGAAATTTTTAAACAAACCATTGAATTTGATTACGATACCTTGGCCATGCGCATGCGGGAATTGGCTTTTCTCAACAAAGGTATCACTATCACCATTACCGATAAGCGTCAAAAAAATGAAAAAGGCGAATATCTTCACGATGAATTTTACAGCAAAGAAGGTTTAAAAGAATTTATCCGTTTCCTCGACGCACACCGTGAACCGATTATTTCAGATGTT
The DNA here is from genome assembly GCA_027024205.1 of Flavobacteriales bacterium. Lineage (GTDB taxonomy): Bacteria > Bacteroidota > Bacteroidia > Flavobacteriales > Flavobacteriaceae > WGBX01. The sequence goes on from JALVST010000115.1 coordinate 3,680, forward strand.
ATCAGTATGGAAGGCGAAAAAAACGGTATTCCCGTTGAAGTAGCGATGATTTACAACACATCATACACCGAAAATGTGCATTCGTATGTCAATAATATCAATACACATGAAGGCGGAACACACTTGTCGGGATTCAGACGCGGTTTAACAAGTACTTTAAAAAAATACGCTGAGAAATCGGGGATGTTGGACAAACTCAAATTTGAGATTTCAGGAGATGATTTTCGCGAAGGATTGACAGCAATAATTTCAGTTAAAGTTGCTGAACCGCAATTTGAAGGGCAAACCAAGACCAAACTCGGCAACCGGGAAGTCAGTGCGCCGGTTAGTCAAGCGGTCTCTGAAATGTTGACCAATTATTTGGAAGAAAATCCGAAAGATGCCAAAGCCATTGTAGATAAAGTTATATTGGCAGCTCAAGCCAGACATGCCGCTAAAAAAGCCCGCGAAATGGTTCAGCGTAAAACAGTCATGGGCGGAACAGGATTACCCGGAAAATTGTCCGACTGCTCGGAAACAGACCCCGAAAGATGTGAAATTTTTCTGGTTGAGGGAGATTCGGCAGGTGGAACCGCCAAACAAGGACGGGACCGAAATTTTCAAGCTATTTTACCTTTACGCGGTAAAATCCTGAATGTTGAAAAGGCCCTCCAACATAAAGTGTTTGACAACGAAGAAATCCGGAATATCTTTACGGCTCTAGGGGTAACCATCGGAACAGAAGACGACAGCAAAGCTTTAAATCTCCAAAAGCTCCGTTACAATAAAGTGATTATCATGACCGACGCCGATGTGGACGGTAGTCATATCTCCACTCTGATTTTGACTTTCTTTTTCCGCTATATGCGTGAACTGATTGAAGAAGGTCACGTTTATATAGCAACACCACCACTCTACCAAGTCAAAAAAGGCCAAAAGAAAGCCTATGCATGGAGTGACGAAGAACGAGACAAACTATTAGAAGAATTCGGTCAAGGCGCTCACGTTCAGCGTTATAAAGGGTTGGGAGAAATGAATGCTGAACAACTTTGGGAAACAACTATGAACCCCGAAACCCGTATCTTAAAACAAATTACCATAGAAAATGGCACGGAAGCCGACCGCGTATTCTCCATGTTAATGGGAGATGAAGTCCCTCCCAGACGTGAATTTATTGAGAAAAACGCTATTTACGCCAATATTGATGCTTAATTAATTTATCTATAAAACCGTTTTTAAAGCAATTCAAATTGCTTTAAAAACGGTAATTTATAATGCAATTGTATTTTTCCATATTTTTTATTGTAATATTTTTTATGACTCGGGATATTTTCTATCCTTACTATAAAAACCACAAACGTAAAAAGCTAATTACCAGGAACTTTAGACCTGAATGGCGAAACTTTTTGCAAAAAAAAGTCTTGTTTTACAACCGGCTGAATACAGAAGAAAAGCGGCTATTTGAAAATAAAATTTCCGGTTTCTTGCTTGATTATAACATCAAAGGCGTCGAAAGTGACATCAATGATTTTGATAAAGTTCTAGTTGCAGCCAGTGCCATTATTCCGGTATTCCGGTTTTCAAATTGGTATTACCGGGATTTGAAAACCATCTACTTATTTCCTGATTCCTTTACCATAAATCATCCTATGTTGCCCGAAGGCACATTACTGAATGGCTTAGTCGGTTACGGCGGTATGGTTGACAAAATGTATCTGTCAAAAAAAGCACTGTATCAAAGTTTTGAAAAAGAATTTGACGGTAAACACACCGGTATTCATGAGTTTTTACACCTAATAGATATGGAAGACGGTAAAGCCGACGGGGTCCCGGATATTTTGATACCAAAGGCCTATATCAAACCTTGGAAAGAACTTATCCAAAAAGAAATTGAACGTATTTGTAACAATGATTCTATTTTAAATGATTATGCTTGTGAAAATGCAGTGGAATTTTTTGCTGAATCCGGTGTGGCTTTCTTTGAAAATCCTGAAATATTAAAAATGAAACATCCGGAATTATATCGCATTTTGGAGATAATTTTTATGTCAACTAAGAAATAAAACAATCAGATCATGTCTAAAAAGAAAAAAATTCTAAACGATTTGAGCCAATTGGGGTCGTTTGTGTATTCTACCGATCCGGATTACCGGCCGGAAGAACCGGAAACCGTTAATAGTTTATCCCCCGGCAAACAACATCTCGAAGCGCACTTTTCCAAAAAAGGAAGAGGCGGTAAAATTGTAACCGTTATCAAAGGATTTGAAGGTCCGACGGAAGATTTAAAACAACTCGGCAAAGAACTGAAAAACAAACTCGGCGTAGGCGGTAGTGTTAAAGACGGGGAAATTATCATTCAAGGCAACAACCGGGATAAAGTGGTACAAATCTTAAAAGAAAAAGGCTATAAAGTCAAAAATGTTGGCGGATGATGTTATATACCGGCACTGATTTATTCCGGTTCAATTTATATAAATACCATATCATAAAAAAACTTTGCGGAGCAACCTCCGCAAAGTCCAAATGAAACAACAACCTTCTACTACTCTATCAGCCAGTAAAAAGCATTATCGGTAATAAAAGATTAATTACTGTAAACGAATTTCAGGTTAACATTAAAATCAACAAGTTTAAATTTATTATACTGTGATAGTAGTCGGGTTTATGTTTGTGTGATAAACTTCGGATACTATCGTTATCAATTTTTTTTTATATTTGATACCGTAAAATTAATGCCAAACAATTATATATCAAAATTTTTTGAGAACTTTTTACAGTTTAAACAGTAATCAAAACGTACTCAAAAACCATTACTGTAAAGTTTTGAATATTTTTTTTGGCATGCCCGCTTTTTTCGGCATTAATTTCATAAAAAAATGAAAACAAAAATTTTCTTCCTGTTATTGCTCGCTTTCTTATCCGGTTTTTCGCAAAAAATTGACAGTTTAAAACAAGTAGTCCGGCAGGCTAATGACCAAAACAAACTTAAAACCATAATTGTTTTGAGTAATCATTATTTTTATTCAAAACCTGACTCCGCACTGTTTTATATCCAAAAAGGATTAAATTTAGCAAAGGCACGTCATTATACGGAATATGAAATAAAATTGATGAATTCTCTCGGTATTTTTTATAATGAACAAGGCAATTTCAAAAAAGCACAAGAAATATTAGAACAAACCTACCGGTTGGCAGAGCAAGCCGGTGATACATTATCCATGATTTCCGCTTTGGGTAACTTGGGAAACAACCGGTTGCATGTAGGAAAATATGATGAAGCAATCGATTATTTTACCCGTATTGCCGGTATGTATAAAAAATTGGGAAATATCAAAGGCATGGCAAAAGTTTACGGCGCCATGGGCAATATGTACAGAGAAATGCAAAAAAATGACAAGGCACTGGAATACTATAAACGCTCACAAGAAAAATTTTTACAAGTAAACGATACGCTTAGTTCCGCTATATTGATGCTGAATTCAGCTTTTATATTTATAAAAAAAAATCAAATGGAACAAGCTGAAATGAGCTTGCAAAATGCCTATCAAATATTTAAAAGAAAAAACATCGACTTACATACCGCTCAATGTTTGGATGGGCTGTCCAAAATAAAAATCAATAAAAAACAATATGATAAAGCATTGGAATACAACTTACAAGCATTGAAAATTTTTAAAAAATTAAATTCTCAAACGGATATTTCTCTCAATTATTCCTATTTAGCTGATATCTATACAGCTAAAAAAGATTATAAAAATGCAGAAAAATATCTTTTAAAGGCTTATCGCATCGATTCTATTCAACATATATATACTCATTTGGAAGATATTTCCAATAGACTTAGAAAGGTTTACAGTAGTCTTGGTAATCATAAAAAGGCCTATTATTATGCCGACAAATATGTGATGTATCACGATTCGGTTTTTAATATTGAAGCCAAAAAAAAGTTCTCGGAGTTGGAAACCAAATATGAAACCGCTGAAAAACAACATAAAATTGAACAATTGGAAAACAAACGGCAACTGGATAAAGCCCGTTTCCGCATTTTATCTATTTCCGGGACAAGCATTATTCTATTGTTATTATTAGTTGGATATCATATCGTGCAAAAGCGTAAAAAACAAAAAGAAATAGCCGAAATGGAACTGGAAAAATCCCGTATCGAAGCCTGGAGTCTGGCCAACCAATTGGAACTTAAAAACAAACAGTTGACCGCCCATGCATTAAATATGATGCAAAAAAATAAATTGCTATCGGCCTTGGGTAACAATATTACCGATATTATGAAAACCGTAGAAGGCGAACCTAAATTGAAACTCAACAGGTTAAAACGGGAAGTAAAAAATTTGCTCAATTCGGAAAAAGATTGGGATACCTTTAAAGTCTATTTTGAACAAGTCAACAAGGATTTTTTAAAGAAACTCAAAAAAATTAACCCCAATCTGACCAATACCGAAATACGCTTGGCAACTCTTCTTAAACTGAATATGACCAACAAAGAAATGGCTTCCATTTTTAATATCACGCATCAAAGCATTAGAAATGCCCAATACCGTTTAAAAAACAAATTGGCTTTAGCTAACGAAACGGATTTACGGGAATTTGTCCAAAACTTATAAAACAGGCGACCGGAACCGGTCGCCTGTTAAGTGTAAAATTCGCCCTGAATACAATACGTGGATTTTACACTCACACACTAAACACACATATGAAACTAAGGTTTTTGTAATAAAAAACGGGCAACACACATCTCATTTTAAATAGATTTTTCTTTGCTCTTTTTTATTATCGGTTATCAATTCAATTATCAAAACTTTTTCCGTAGTGTTAAAATCTATCTTTTCAAAATCAGTTCCGGTAAAATCAAAATGCGCCAATAGGTTTTTATTTGTGTCAAAAATTTTAACAACCAAATGAGCAACTTTCCTGTCTAAACCTATAATAATAGATTGAGGTATGGCATATACAATCAACATGTTTTTTGTAATGCAATTATACTACAAAGATAAATGTAAATATACCTGCCGCCAAAATTACAGGATAATCAAAATGTACTCAAAAGAAAAAAATAAATTTTTATACAATATATTATAATTAATTGAAAATCAATAACTTGTAAATTTATCGATAAGATTAGCATAAAAAAATAATCATAACAGATAAAAAAAATGAGAAAATGCCGTCAATTTTTTTTATAATTCTATGAATTTGTCAATAGGACAAATTACGAATTTCGTTGCATCAAATTCAAGGCAAAGTTCCGCCAAAAGGCTTTTTCATTTTCCGGAAGACCGGTTTTGTTCAGGGCATCTAAGGCTTGATGTGTAAATGTTTCTATTTGTTTCAGCGCCATTTTATCAACATGATACTTCTTGAAAAATTTTACGGTTTCATCAATCAATTGTGCATCGGGCAAATTTTTTGTAGTAAAAAGTTCTTGTAAATAAGTTTTATCACCGGGAGTTGCTTCCTGCAAAGCCGTCAGGTAAAGGAAGGTTTTTTTCCGGTCCAAAATATCCCCTCCTATGCATTTACCGAAAGCATCTTTGTCACCGAAGGTATCCAAGTAATCATCTTGAATCTGAAAAGCCAAGCCCAGTTTGATCCCGAAATCGGATATATGTGTCAAATCTTCTTCATTCACCTTGGCAATAATACCACCAAAACGCAAAGCGGCTCCTAACAGAACGGCAGTTTTAAGCCGGATCATTTCGATATATTCATCGATACTGACATCCATACGTGTTTCAAAATCCATATCCATTTGTTGTCCTTCACAAACTTCTATGGCGGTTTTATTTAACACACTGTTGAGTTTTTTATAAATTACACCATCAAACGCTTCCAGCATTTTGTAGGCCCACACCAACATGGCATCCCCGGATAATATGGCAATATTTTCACCCCATTTTTTATACACAGTCGGTTTACCGCGTCGCAATGGCGCATTATCCATTATATCATCATGAAGAAGTGTAAAATTGTGAAAAATTTCAATAGCCGCTGCTGCTGGCAAGGCTTGTTTGACATCTGCCCCAAAACTTTTGGATGACAGCAAAACCAATAGCGGACGGATACGTTTACCGGCATTTTTCAAAGTATATTTGATAGGCGTATATAAATTTGCGGGCTCTTTATCAAAATTTAAATCCGACAGATATGATTCAAAAAGATTTTTAAGAGTGGAAACAATCATTTTTAATAAAATTTTGGTAAAAATATTAAAATAATCCGTGTTAGAAAAGATAAATTAATGCCAAGAAAAAATGTATATTAGTGAAAAAATGTATAAAATATTCAGTAAATTTGAACAAAATTATGTAATAGAAAAAAATGAATGAACAACAATTGCAAAAATGGGAACAAATCCGTAAAGACGGTCCTTGGAAATATGCATTTAAATACGGTACCATTTGGGGATTTGTAGTCGGTTTTTTTGTTTTTCTTATCAATTCATTCAGATATTTTGACAAAGCTTTTGACAATATTCCGGCTATCATTATAATGTTTTCCATCTATTGGATAACGGGCATTATTATTTACCGTTTCATAATATGGCAAGCCAAAGAACGGGGGTATCAAACATGGAAAAAAAATCAAAAATAACATCTCTTATTTTATAAAATATTTTTATATTTGCACTCGCAATTGCCTCGGTGGCGGAATTGGTAGACGCGCTGGATTCAAAATCCAGTTCTGGCAACAGAGTGTGGGTTCGATTCCCACCCGAGGTACCAAAAAAACGAGCGGTCGTATTGACGCTCGTTTTTTTTGCATCTTCATTATACGGAATATACCGTCAAATGTGTTTTGATAAGGTTTTTTAATTAATTAATATTACGCCAACGCCGTTATTTTCAAAGTATGCACGGCTTCAAATTGTTTTTTGACCGCTTCAAAATCGTCTAAACGGATTGCTACGATAATCTCACCTTTTTCTTGCAAATTTTGTGACACGAGTTCCAAATCATACTCTTTAATCAAACGCATAACTTTGTCCATATCATGATATTCAAAACTTATTTTCAAATTTTTCTTCCTGATTTTTTCCACAATTTCAGCTTGTTCCAAAACCATCTGTGCCGCTGTTTTATACGCATGCATCAAACCGCCGACCCCTAATTTCATACCTCCGAAATACCGCACAACGACTACCAAGACATTGGTCAAATCTTTAGCTTTAATTTGATTGAGTATAGGCTGTCCGGCAGAATTGGAAGGTTCACCGTCATCATTTGCTCTTTCGGTAATATTTTCCACACCAATACGATAAGCGTAACACCAATGCCGGGCACTGTGATGGGCTTTTTTCAGTTTTTCCACTTCGGGCTTTACGGCATCAACACTGACAACAGGAATAGCATACCCTATAAATTTGCTTTTCCGGTCTTTAAAAATTACCGGTTCCGGCGACCGGTCTATCGTATAATAAGTATCTGTTGCCATTTATTCAAAAAGTTTAACCTCTTGGATATAATCAACTTTATACGGAATGTTCAGTCCCGCCCCGACATAATATATTTTGCCTTTATATTGCACTTTGAGTTCGTTTCTAATGACCGATTTTAAAGCATCCAACACATTATCTTTCTTAAAATAACTTTTGTCAAAATCCACTTCAAGCGGTAGGGTAAAATCTTTTTTAGATGGAATTTTATAAGTGTCGGCATTCAAATTGGCAAAAAAACGATCGTTTATATAAACTTTGACATCATTAACTTTGAATTTACCACCTAACAAATTAGGATTGTGAAACTTGGCATAAGCGACCAATACTAATTTACCTTGTTCATTTTTCATTAAACTGATATTGTCAATACCTTTAAATTTGGGAGCTTTTATCATATTACACGCTCCGGAAAATACCAGAGCAATCCATAATATAACTAATCTTTTTTGCATAAAAATTTTTTTTTAATGTCTTTTAAATTAACAGATATTTTTAAATCATACCACATTTATTCTTTACGGTAAAAAACCGTTTTATACACGCCTTTATTGCCAAGCCTGTCTTCTACAATAACCTCCAAAGTATGCCGGTCCCCTTTGAGCTTTTTGTCGTCAAAATTATAAGTTAAGTCTCTTTTTTTATAATCATATTCCAACAAAATCCATTCACCGTCTATATAACCGTTGTAAGATTTGATTCCGGATTGTTTGTCACCGGTTTTAAAACGCAAATAATGATAATCAGTCAAGTCGGGATAATCTTTAAAATTTACCGGTTTGATATAAGGTGGAATAGTATCATAACGAATCACAAAATTACCGAACCTTTTGGTATAAGCATTGATACTGTCGTTTTTATGAATGCTGTACACATAGTAAGTTCGCTTTTTTTTGCCATATAAAGCAATATAGGCAAATGGTCGCAATCCGGGCTTAATCAATGATAACGGATATTTGATGATAAAAGATTTTTGCAAGGGTTTCATCGGATTTTTTAACATCAACTTAGTTAAATCGGCAACTGCTTCGAGATAAAAATTTTCAAAAGAAGTGTGCGGGCCGAACACAAGTGTCCAAGGTGGTAACCGGAAACGCTTATGTTTTTTTACATCAACATAATAAGGCGTTTTATCAGGCAAAGGATGTGGCACTTTTACATATTCACGGGCTTGTACGGGAAATTTTACAAGAACTTTGTTCCCGTCAAAATCAGACAATTCGATAGCTATTTGATAAACTTTTCCGGGCTCGAGTTTTACACTGCCGTCATCGACCAATTGGGTATAAATCTCCAATTTGTTATACGGTTCCACCCAAAGCTTTTGAATACGACGGCGATATTTGATATAATGAGGATAATCAATTACCGCATTTACGTATTTGGAATTGGCAAATGAAAATTCCATCATTTCATGCTCATATACTTGCAATCCGTTTACCGTAACTTTTATTTTATAAAGTCCGTTACGGTTAAACACTTTATCTTGCCGGTCATATGCTTCAACCCCGAAACCAATACGGCCGGAAGCCAAAATTTCATTGGCCGAATAAACCGAATCATTCAAACGGTTTAAATTGAGCTTGACACGCTTTCCCGAATTGTTTACCTCCGATCGATTGCCCAAAGGATATACATAAACATTCTGCACAACGGGCTTTTCCGTATCTTTGACCCGGATGCCGTAATGCATCGGATTAACGGGATGTTCCAAAATATTACGCAATTCGAAATGTAAATGCGGTCCTGATGAACCACCTGTATTACCGCTGTAAGCGACAATTTCTCCTTTTTTTACGGGCAATTCTATGGCATACGGAAACAATTCAATTTCAAATTGCCGCTTATTATATTGTTTTTGTTTGACATAAGATTCTATCCGGTCATTAAAACTTTGCAAATGTCCGTAAACCGAAATCAAACCGGATGAATGCTTGATATATAACGCTTTACCGTAACCGTTGCGGGTAATCTTTATCCGGTAAACATAACCGTCGTCAACCACATAAACCGGCAAACCTTCTTCGCCGTTAGTCTTAATATCTAAACCCGAATGAAAATGGTTGGTACGTAACTCTCCGAAAGTCCCGGACAAATATAACGGGATATCCAAAGGTTTCCGCAATGAGTCGGTTTGGGCATTAATTATTTGAACAACAAATAACCACGTAAAAAAAGATGACAATAATACGTTAGGCATTATTATTGATAAGAAAATTTAATAAGAAATAGCAAAAATACAATAAAAATCAAAGTTTGAATAATATAATTGTAATAATTCCTATTTTTGAATTCTTAAAATCAAATTTGATACCAAACATAACGAAAGATTCATGAATTTTGTCATTTTAAAATACACACAAGAAAATGATTAAAATTAACCGGGAGTTACTGAATTTGAAGAAATTATTATTTGCTTCATTCTCATAAAAATAAAATATTTTAAACAGATGAAAATAAAATATTTTCTTTTATTATTTTCAATTACCTTGACAAACTTCAGCCGGGCACAACAGGACAGTGTCCCGGTTAATACAAAAGACATTTTTATGTATCCGGCCTCGGATTCCGTTCCGGTTTTTAATTTATCTCCCGTAATCATTATACCCGAAATTCACTTTAACAATTACCGGGAATTAAAACGTTATTGGTGGATAAGACGACGGGTTTATAAAGTCTATCCGTTTGCCAAATTGTCAGCTGATAATATTGAAAAATTGGATAAACGTCTGGCAAAAATGAATAAAAGCCAACGTAAACATTATATGCGGATTGTCAAACTTTGGATTAAAAAAGAATTTGAACCCAAGCTAAAAAATTTAACCCAAAGTGAAGGTCGTATTTTATCAAAATTATTTCATCGACAAACCGGTTATACGGTTTATGAATTTTTAAAAAAATACAAAAGCGGCTGGACGGCATTTTGGTATCAAAATATGGCCAGATTATACAATATTGATTTGAAGGTAAAATTTGATCCGGTTCACAACAAAGAAGATTATTGGATAGAATATATCTTACAAAAAGCTTTTCTCGACGATATTTTAGAACCGCAACCTAACAAATTGGGATATAATTTTATGGATTTACAAAACAAATGGGCGCCACCCCCAATAGAAAGACATCTGAAAAATAAAATATTAAATTTAAAAAAACAACGAAGTAGATTATTGCATCAAAAAACCGGCAACGACAAAAAAAGATAGGGGTCTCCCACTGCCTTATTTTCTCAACTCCTCAATTATCACTACATTTGTATAAAAATAATTTAATAGAATGAATTTACAACTAACCAAGCCTGTTTGTTTTTTTGATTTGGAAACCACAGGTATCAACACTGCCAAAGACCGTATTGTAGAGATAGCCATATTGCGTGTTGAACCGGATGGAACCGAAATCAACAAAACATGGCGGGTCAATCCCGGGATGCACATACCCGAAGAAGCCTCAAAAGTGCACGGTATATATGACGAAGATGTTGCAGATGCTCCCACTTTTAAAGAAATAGCCACTGAAATTTACGAATTGATCCGTGATGCCGATTTGGCAGGTTTCAATTCCAATCGTTTTGATGTGCCTTTGCTGGCAGAAGAATTATTACGTGCCGGTATCGATTTTGATTTAAAAACAAACAATTTAATCGATATCCAAAATATTTTTCACAAAATGGAACCGCGAAATTTAAGTGCCGCTTACAGGTTTTACTGTGACAGCGAGCTAACTGATGCCCATTCGGCCGAAGCCGACACCAAAGCTACTTACGAAATATTTAAAGCCCAAATAAAAAAATATGATGACCTGCCCAAAGATATGGAAGCTTTGAGCAAATTCAGTTCTTATTTTAAGGCTGCCGATTTCCAAGGACGTATTATATATAATGATAAAAATGAAGAAATCATAAATTTCGGTAAATATAAAGGTCAAAAAGTAGCCGATGTTTTACAAAAAGATCACGGTTATTACGGCTGGATTATGCGTGCCGACTTCCCTCTTTACACCAAAAAAGTCATTCAAAACGTCTATGAACGGATAAAATTGCAAAAAGAACAGGAAAAATTGGAAGAGTTAAAAAATAAATTCAATAATAACATTTAAAATTTTATGTTTTTTCAATTTACTTCTCAAAATATTATATTATTCTTACCGATAAATTAAAACTAATAAATCTATCGGAATTTTGATATATTTTTAATAAAAAAGCGATTATTATCACATTTCTATAAAAAATAACGCTATATATTGCATAACGTAAAAACGAGACAAGCTCATGTTGAAATTTCTGTGGAAAAGATACAAGAAAGAGTTCATTTTCATCTCGGTATTACTGGTCGGATTACTGGCATTGTTTTCAAAGTTGAATCAATTCGGAGTGAGCATGATTGCAGGTGCTGTCCTAATGTATTTGTATATCAAATTGCAACCGGGACATGCCACCGAATTAAAACAACTCAAACAAGAAGTCCGTAACCAGCAAAAAGAAATAGAAGAGTTGCGAAACCGTAAACTCAACATTGCCGGAATGAAAGACATATTGGAAATAGGTTTGATAGAAATTGACACCAATTTTACACGAACCTGGAACGAAAAATTTTCGGATGATGAAAAAGATTTACATTTTATCGGCGCATTACAAATTCAATTGGTAGCCAAATATGGTGTTAATCTTAAAGATTTAAAGGTAAAAATAGATCATCAAAACAAATTGATTTATATCGCCGGATTACATCCCAAGTTTTTATCATTTTCGGAAATTAACCACGAATGGAAAATTGCTGAAATGATGGAATACAAAAAACGCCCTTTAAATTTCGGTAATTACTGGAAAAAATCAGAAAAATATCAAGAATTACTCAACCGGAAAATGGAAGAAAAACGTAAAGCGATTTACGACGAAATCAAACAAGGACCGGAAGAAATCCAATGGTTGATCAAACCTTTATATCAACAAGTGGAAAACACCATGCGCATCCTCCTTAACCGTGCCGATTATAATATCGAATTTATCAATGAAACAACCGGTAATTTTCAACCCGTTGAAACACTATTTAAACAAACATTAAAACAAAAACAAGATGAAACATAGATAAAAACATAAACACAATAACACACAACTCACAAAAAAAATCACAAACACAAACACAAACAAACTAATAAATCATGAAACGTTCAGTATTATTATTGTCGTTTTTCATAACGGCTATTGCATTTACGCAAAATTCTAGTGTCAGCATTACGGAAAGTAATGTTTATAAGTTAGCAACCGCCAGAGTGCAAAATGACTTCATCTTATCCGATAACAACGGCGGCTTTATTACTGTCAGTTCCAAAAGAAGTGGTTTCTTAGTCAACCCTTTGGTCTCCGAAGTTTATACAACATTCTTTGATGAAAATATGAATATAAGGAGAACAACCACTTTCAAGCTGGACAAAGGAAGTATCAAAGGGAATATCAAAGGTGCTTTTGTTGATAATAATCAATTGTATTTAATCAATTTGGAACAAAATTTCCGTAAAAAGTTTTTCAGTTTTAAAGTTATTACTCAAAATATAGAAACCGGAAAGACAGATACCAAAGAATTTTTTCATCTCGATTTTCTTTACCCCAAAAACGAAGTGAATTTATTTGTTAATCCCGGTTCGTTGTATTATCAAAAATTACAATATTACAGCGATGTCAATTTCTTTAACCCCAAAATGTATATCCGGTTTTCAAAAAACAACAATTATTTTGCTATTGTCTATCGCGATTTAAACAAAAAACCGACTAAATATCATATCCATGTGTTTAATCGTAAATTTGAAGAGGTTTACCATCAAAATTTCAGCAACAAAGTTCCTTCCAAACTGCTGTATGTTAACGATTTGCAAGTTGACGATACCAATGGTAAAGTTTTTATGGCAACCCAGGTTTTCAGAAGCAACCCTCTAAACGAAAAACGGGTTCTAAACAATGATATCACCCGTCATTTTACGGTTTACCGCATTGATCGGGATTCAGTAGAACATTTTCAAATAAAACCTAAAAAGGTTATAGACAAAATACAGCTCCAATTGGACAATGAGCATGTTATTGTCTATGGTTTTTACAGAAATGATTTTTTAGACATTAATGATATTGACGGTTTCTTTCGTATGAATTTGTCCAAAGAACTATCACCTTTGACACAATCATACCGTAACTTTAATAAAAAATTGGTAGCCGTAGGTACAAAAAAACATTACAAAAAAACCAAAAACCACACCATGGTTATTCGTCAATCTCTGTTATTACCTAACGGCGATATGATTGTCAATGCCGAAGATCTATACATCCCTTTGATGATGAAAGGTCATAAACGGGAAATCAGTATCCGCGAAATTGTCGGAGACTTGTTCAGTGTCAAAGTAGCAGCAAACGGCGATATTGTAAGAGTAAAAAAGATTCATAAGAAACAATTGGTCAAACCCCGCTTAGCTTTACATTCATTTTTCAGCACCTATCAAAACGGACAGGAATATCTATTATTTACCGATACGACATTGGAAAAACCATCGGGCAATGAAGAACCTTTTTACAAAAAAGGTAGTGATTTGAAAAATTTGAATGCCGTAAAAATTTCTGATAACGGTAATGTAGAAAAACAACTGATTAGAAAACCCAAAAAATCAAGATTCGGTTTTATGCCGATAGAATGCACGATGATTGGACCTAAAACGGCTGTCATTCCTGCAAAAGACCACGATAATATCAAATACTACCGGATTGATTTTCCTTAATAAGTTTGGTCGAATAGATACATACTTTCCGGGGGCGTCCTATGGACGCCCCCGGAAAGTATTAAGAAAGTAAAAAGTTGAAAAAAATATAACTACTTCTTAATACCAACCATCTCTTCCAACATATCCGTTGTAATGGATTTGGGTCTTTCAATGGGGTAACCCAATGCTCTGTCCCAAATGATATTGGACAACACCCCGATAGAACGACCTATTGAGAACAATACGGTGTAAAAATCGTATTCTTTAACACCATAATGCCATTGGACTATACCGGATTGAGCATCAACATTGGGCCAAGGATTTTTAGCTTTACCATGCTCTTGCAATATGCCGGGAACTACTTCATACAAAGCAGATACATATTTGAACAACGGATCATCAGGCATATGAGTCAAACAAAATTCACGTTGAACGGTATATCGCGGGTCGGTTTTACGTAATACGGCATGTCCGTAACCCGGAATAACCTGTCCGCTATTTAAAGTATCCCAAACATATTTTTTCAACTCCTCTTTATCAGGGACTTCATCTCCGTATTTATCATAAAGCTTATGCAACCAGCGTAAAACTTCCTGATTGGCCAGACCGTGCAAAGGGCCGGCCAAACCGTTTATCATACCGGAAATAGCATAATACACATCCGATAAAGAACTGGCAATCAAATGACCTGTATGGGCACTTACGTTGCCAGCTTCGTGGTCGGCATGAATGATAAAATACATACGGGAAACATCGTCATAAGGCTTGTCTTTACCCATCATATAAGCAAAATTTGCGCCTAAATCCAAAGTCGGATCGGGGTAACGATGTCCACCGTCAGGATTGTAAAGTTTGTTGTAAATATAAGCTCCGATTAAAGGAATTTTTGCCAATAAATTGGTCGCATCTTCATAAGTCGGATCCCAATAATCCAATTTACTGATACCTTGACGATATTTGACATTAAACAAAGATTCCCGTTCCAAACTCATCACGGCAGCAGACAAAATTGCCATCGGATGACTTTCACTGGGAAAAGAATCGACCACATCCCATACATATTTGGGGATGATACGCCGGTTGTTCATATCCATAATCAATGCTTCAACTTGTTCTTGTGTCGGGATATCACCGGTCAAAAGCAAATAATACAATCCTTCTACATAAGGCATTTCGGCCCCTTTGGGTTTAGGTAATTTTTCAAATACTTCGGGCAAAGTATATCCTCTGTACCGGATACCTTCATAAGGGTCTAAATACGAAATGTCCGAAATCAAACTCTTGATCCCACGCATACCTCCGATAATTTGGCCGGCCCTGACTTGATCAACAACTACATCACCGTATTCTTTAGCCAACCGTCTGGTCCTTGGTCTATGTTCTTCAATTTTATTATATAATTTTTGCTTTAAACACTTCATAATATTAGTTTTTTTAATTTTCCTTCAAAGTTACGAATATTTGAGCGTTACTTTTTATGTTTTTTATAATAATATAACAAAAATCATTTTCTATTACAAATTTTTTGTTATAAAAGTTACAGAAAAGAAATAAAGTCAAAAAAAATCCCGATAACATCGGGATTTTTTTTCATGACTATGAATAAATTTTAAAAACCCAATTTTGCTTTAACATCATTATATAAATCCGGTCCATTGGCTACAATCAAATTAGTAGGTCCGGAACTATCAAAAACATAGTCGTAACCTTTTTCTTTGGCCACATCTTTAATGGCTTTTAATAATTTTTCTTGAATGGGTTTCATCAAATCGGCTTCTTTCTTTTGAGCCTCTGCTTGAATGTCTTGTTGTGCTTTGGCAATATTTTTTTCCATTTCCATCAACTCTTTTACCCGCTTTTGATTTTCTTGCTCGGAAACAGTTTTAGCTTCATCTTGATACTTTTTTAGTTTGGCTTGATAAGCATCTTGCATTTCTTGAAACTCTTTTTGATAGGTGGCATATAACTTTTTCAATTCGGCTTGACCGGCTTTAAATTCCGGCATCTCCGACATAATTTTTTGCACATCTATATGTGCAATTTTTTGGGCATTAACATGGCTAGTTCCCAACCAAAGCAACATTGCAGCTAATACTAGTTTTAAATGTTTCATACTTATTCTGTTTTAATGATTAATTTTTATTTTTTTCCGTTTTACCGGTTTTATGATCCGTATTTTCAGTATTTTTTTTATTTTTTTCGGCTTTACGTTTGCGTCTTTCTTCCAATATTCTTTGTCGTCTGGCCTCACGTTGAGCCTTACGTTGGGCTGCTTTATCTTGCGGCGAAATCGAATCTTTTTTAGCTTTAAAAGCTTGCAGTTGTTCCGGGGTCAACTGATCCCCGTATTCATCACTTTTAGTTTTTGCAGAAGTTGACTTATCGCCCTGCCCATCTTGTTTTTTTGAGGTCGATTTACCGGTTTTATCTTGGCCATCAGTATTTTTTTTAGCACTATTTTTTTTAGCTTCACGCTGTTTTCTACGGGCTTCCAGTGCCGCTTTACGTTTGGCTTCTCGTTCTGCTTTACGTTTGGCCGCCAATTCGGCTCTTCTCTTGGCCGCTTCGTTTTTAAGTTGTTCTTGTTTCTCTTTTCGTTCTTTATTTTTCTTGTTACGTTCTTCCTTGCCTTTCTCTTTTGATATTAATTTTAAAACTTTGTCAGAAATATCCAAACCCGGCGAAACATAAACCAAACCGAGTTTGTCATTTGCTTTATCAAAGACAATATCATATTTGGTAGTTTTTATCAACTTGGCAACGGCATTGAATACACGATCTTGAACCGGTGCTACCAAATGTTGTTTTTGTAAAATATAATCCCCTTCCGGACCGAATTTTTCCAATTGATACTTTAACAATTCTTTTTCTTTAAAAGCTATTTCTTCTTCTTTTTCCTGTAATAATTCTTTGGTTAACAAAACTTTTTCCTGCTCCAAAGCCGCTTTTAAATCTTTTATTTCCTTTTCTCTACGTTCTATTTCTTCTTTCCAACGTTGGGCTCTGGCATCCAATTCTTTTAAAGCGGATTGATATTCCGGAAGTTTTTCCAGGATATAATCCATATCAACCGACGCTATTCTTAATTTCCTTTGGCCTGTTGTGACTAAAGTTAAAAATAACGTAACCGATAAAATGATTAATTTTTTCATAATTCAATTTATATTAAGAAATAATTATGCCAAAGTGAAAATGTTTATAGTCTTTGATTCATGATAAAGTGTGTTTGCCAACCCGAAACTTCCGGCACGCCCAAAGCGTTGGGAACTTTATCAAATCCGTAACCGAAATCTATCCCGAGCAATCCGAAAGCACTCATAAAGATACGTACACCTACTCCCGCTGATTTTTTTAATGAAAACGGATTATAATATTTTATATTGTTATAAGTATTGGCACCTTCAAAAAACGAAAGTACATAAATTGACGCTTGTGGTTTTAAAGTTATAGGGTAACGTAGTTCAAATGAAAATTTATTATAAACCGTACCGCCGCGATTACCGAAATTACGGTTTAACGATTGGTCCACATAACCGCGTAAAGGAACTATTTCCCGTGAATCAAGATTCCCACCTACCGGCATGGTACCACCTACATAAAATCTCTCAAATGGCGGAATCCCTAAATCTTTATTATACGCCCCCAAAATACCAAACTCCGCTTTGGAACGCAAAATCAATTTTTTATATAATGACGAATACCAGGTTCCGTTTATCTTGATTTTATAATATTCTATAAATTTAAATTTAGTCCGGTTAATTTTTTCGTAGTCAGGATTACCATTGGCGTCTTGATAAGCGGGATTATGAGTAAGACCGGCATAATCAATACTACTGAAAAACGAATAAGGCGGAGTCAATTTGAAACTTAAACCGAACTCTGAACCGACAGTCGGAAATATAGGATTGGGACCACTGGAATTACGACCGAAAAGTAAATTGTATGAAAAGTTATTGGAATCGCCGTTATTGAAACCGAAAGCACCGATAGAACCGTAATTCTTTATTTTATAATGATTGAGACTTACCGATTGACTCAAAAAGAAAAAGTCATCAGGCCATTTCAATTTTTTAGACAAACCGATAGATAAACCGGTAATAATAAACTTTTTATTCCGATCGACATCGTAGTAATTATAAGTCAAATTATTAAAATCAATACCATAATAAGTTGAATAATAAGCCGATACGGAAAATGCTTGCGGTTTTTTACCACCAAACCAAGGTTCCATAAAAGACAAACTGTAAGTTTCGTAACGGCGGGACATTTGAAAATTTAATGACAGGTTTTGTCCGTCACCCAACGGGAGCGGTTTGTAAGCTTTACCGTTAAATAAATTACGAATGGAAAAATTGTTTAAACCCAATCCCAATGTTCCTATAAAATAATGACCGTCAAAACCGCCTTGCAACTGAATTTGACTACTACCGGCTTCTTCCACGTGCCAATCTACATCTACTGTACCCCCGTTAGGATCGATATTTTTCAAATCGGGCGAAATTTTTTCGGCATCGAATATTTTCATTTGAGCCAATTCCCTTATCGTTCTGATTATATTTTGCTTGCTGTATGTAGCCCCCGGCAAAGTTCTCAATTCGCGAAAAATCACTTTGTCATGTGTTTTCATATTACCATTGACGGTTATATTATTAAATTTGGCCGGTTTACCTTCATAAATACGCAATTCGTAATCAATGGTATCATTATGAACACCTTTTTCAACCAAATTGATACGTAAAAACAAATAGCCGTTATTTTGATACAAATTCGTCACACTTTCCGCATCGGGGTCCGACGGGTCGTCAACCCGTTTGGTAATTAACGAACCGTTATAAACATCACCTTTTTTAATACCTAAAATTTTCTTTATAAACTTGGTCGAATAACGGCTGTTGCCCACTACATCAATATCACCAAAATAATATTTTCGACCTTCTTCTACGGCAATGTCGATATTCAAATCTCCCTGCGGGTCAAAATAAACAGAATCTGACAATACACGGGCATCGCGGTAACCTTTTTCTTTAAAATATTTTTCAAGATTTACCAAGTCTTCTTTAAAATCATCGGGAATGTATTTGGATCGTTTCCAAAAACGGTAAAAACGTTTTTCTTTGGTATGCTTTAATTTGCGTTTTAATTTTGCGTCGGGGATATTCTTGTTGCCGGCAATACGGATATGTTTTACTTTTATCCGTTTGCCTTTATCCACATCGACATGCAACTTGACATAACCGGCACTATCTTTGACAGTTTGCAAATTGACTTTTGTTTTTAAAAAACCCTTTTGTAAATAATGATTTTTTATGGTTTCAATGGTTCTTGCTTTCAAATTTTCACTTAAAACCGCATCTTTTCTAAGGCCGAGTTCTTTTATAAATTCTTTGCGTTTTGATTTTGAAAGACCTTTAATTTCGACTTGTGAGATTTTGGGTAACTCTTGCAAATCAATTTCCAGAATAACTTTATTATCAGTAGTCGGAATCACATAGAGATTGATATCCGAAAAATAAGATAAATCCCACAATTTATTGATAATCTCACCAGTTTGCTCACCGGGGACTTCTATAACATCCCCTTTATCAACTCCTATAAAAGCTTTTACCGTTTGCGGATTAAATTCATTTAAACCGTTGATTTTAATATCTTCTATTTGATAGATTTTATAATCGTTACTTTTGGCATCTTGTCCGTAAATACCTGTAAACGAACAAAAAGCCAAAACCAACCACAATAATTTATTGTTCATTTTTAATTTGTTCACTTGTTTTTCCAAATCTTCTTTCTCTTTTTTGATAATCAACCAATGCTTCATAAAAATTTTCTTTATTAAAATCAGGCCAAAGTACATCTGTAAAATACAATTCGGCGTAAGCAATTTTCCATAATAAAAAATTACTGATTCGTTTTTCACCTCCGGTTCTTATCATAAAATCAACATCGGGCAAATTATGGCTGTAAAGATGCAAATTTATTTTATTTTCATCAATATTATCCGGAAAAATTATATTATTTTTAACTTTTTTTGACACTTCTTTGACCATATGGACAATCTCGTCCCTTCCACCGTAATTGAGGGCTATTGATAAAGTCATACCGGTATTGGATGCAGTCTTACGCATTACGTCTTGCAATGTTTGAAAAGTATGTTGGGGCAAATGCTTCAAATTACCAATTGCATTAAGCCGTATATTTTGCTGCATCAGTTCGTCAATCTGATCTTTAAGAGTTTGGACCAGCAAATCCATCAAAGCATCCACTTCTTCCTTCGGACGGTTCCAATTTTCGGTAGAAAATGTATATAAACTTAAATATTCGATATTGAGTTCTACCGAACTCTCAACGATTTGTCTGACGGTTTTAACCCCTTCGTAATGACCGAAAATACGTTTTTTACCTCTTTTTTTAGCCCAACGTCCGTTGCCGTCCATGATAATGGCAAGGTGTTGTGGCAAGATTTCAGGTTTTATCAGCTTTGAACGGGACATAACTTAACGGATAACAAATAATTCTTAAAACATATTAAAATAGCAGGACAAATCACCGAAAGTATAAATAAATCCGACTGATGAAAAAGTGTACCAATCATTGGAATGAATATTGGTTGACGGCGTTATACCGTCTATTAATATTTTGTCATCATCTTTAAAGAAAGCATATGAACCGTCCAAATTATCAGTAAAATAATAATAAGCGCCCGCCTCCAACGCAATAATAAAATGTTCCGAAAACTTATACTTAATTCCCAAAATCATCGGAATATTCAAATGGGTACCATTGTATCTTAAGTTAGAATTATTTTTCTTATTGGGATAAAAAATCCCGGCATAATTTCCCAGTCCGACACCGGTATAAAAGTAAGGGGTCAACTTATGGATGGACTGCAACCTCAAAAAAGGATTTCTTGCAATAAAATTATACTCAATTCCGGTTGAAAAATTCAAAATCTGACCGGTTGAAGCATAATTCCTTTGTTGTCTTCCCAAACTTTCGGCTTCGGCATCTTTGGCATCAATTTGAAAATAATTCAAATTCATCCTCAATGAAAACCATTGATTTATGGTGCGTTTAAATACCAAACCGGCGCCAACCTTGTTAGGATAAAAATAATATTCTCTCCCGATATCTCCAACATAGTTACCGCCACCTGCTACCAAACCGAATTCGTATTGTTGCGACCAAAGTGAAGTTACATTTAAAACAATTATAAACACAAATACTATGAACCTTGTCATTTATGTAATAAATTAGAATTTGCAAATATAGTAATTAACTAAACATAATAACGTATAAAATCCAGCTTTATTGGATTAAAGCACTCTCCCGCTACAAACCCTTGTCCCCGGTTTTCTTTTATCTCTTTTCATTAAATCCTTATAAAGTTTTACAGATTTAATGGATTTTTTACTGACATTATTTAGTTTTGCAAAAAAAGAATCGTAATGAGAAAATTAAAAAACAACGAATTAAACCGTTTGAATATCAAAGAGTTTAAACAAGCAGGGAAGATACCGGTTATTGTTGTTTTGGACAATATCAGAAGTTTAAACAACATAGGGTCTGTTTTCAGAACAGCCGATGCATTTTTAATCAAAGAAATATATCTTTGCGGTATTACGGCACAACCACCCCACAAAGACATACATAAAACCGCCTTGGGTGCCACGGAATCCGTGGATTGGCGTTATTTTTCATCAACCGTTGAAGCCGTAAACCGATTAAAAAAAGAAAAGGTTCGTATTGTCAGTATCGAACAAGTGGAAAATGCCATACCTCTTCACAAATTTGAAGTTGTACCCCAAACCACCTATGCCCTTATTTTCGGCAATGAAGTCAAAGGGGTACAACAGGAAATTGTAAATCTATCGGATTATTGTATTGAAATTCCTCAATTCGGCACCAAACATTCATTGAACATTTCCGTAAGTACCGGTATAGTATTGTGGGAATTCGTTAAAAAAACAGGTTATTTATTAAAAAATTAAAGAACATTTTGAAACTTAGCCAAAAAGTTTAAATTATTAAAAAGTTTAAACATTCAAAATGTTGGCAGGAAAATATTCGAAGTCAATAATTATAATTCATTGGCTGACTTTTTTATTGCTTATAAATGGTATTCTTTTTTATCCCGGCACAAAAGTCTTGAAGTTAAATGGACAAGTTATTAAATCCTTTTATCCACAAATATTTATAGGGGCAAGTATTTTTAAACTAATATTATAATTATCATCAAACGCTCACGCCACGAGCGGCGCCCACCGAATATTCTTTATTTAATGTAAGCGTAAGTTCAATTAGTTAATGCAATTTTTAGAGAATAAATAAGAATTTATATCTTTGCATTTGTAACAAAAAAAAATAGACTATGAAAAATCCGTCAAAATATCCCAAAGCAATTATCCTAATTCACTGGCTAACAGTTATCTTATTTGCAATCATTTTTTATGTAGGCACAACATTTGAAGACTACGAATTTAGTGAAGTCAATATGAACCGTTACAGAACGCATGCCATCTTAGGGGTTACGGTTGCCATACTGACCATCATCAGACTTATCATAAAACGTAAAAATAAAGAAAAATTACCGGCAGATATCACCTATTACAGTCCCTTACATGAAAAATTTGTAAAAACAGTTTTGGGCTTAATGTATTTTTTACTTATTATCACGCCGATTGTCGGATTTGTAATGATTTATCAAACAGGTGCTCTTGCTTATGATTTGGGCGGACAATTTCCAGAAGGAACTGAATTTAATGAAACTTTGGAGAATTTACACAAAATTTTGGTATTTACATTGACCGGTTTGATTATCATACATATAGCCGGCGTTATCTTATACAAGCTAAAAACCGGCGAAAACCTTATAAAAAGAATGTGTCTACTTATTAAATAGGGGGTCCGGCTACAAGCGAGGCGTAAATACATCTGACACCAATCCTGTCCTAAATAAATTTTAAGACAAATCAAAAGTATTGATTTTATTGAGATTACCAATAAAAAACCGCTAAAAATCAAAAAGAACCCCCTGAATAGGTAAATTCTGTGGTTTTTTCTTTTTGATAAAAGGTTCATCTAGCCATTTTTGAAGGTTAATTTTGACAAATAGGTTTATCCTTAAAAAAGCCACCAAATTAGATAAATACCACTTATGCTTTGCTATGGCTTTGAGATATTTTAATATAAGAATGGTAATTAATGCTGTCCATATTTGAATCATTACAGCGTTGGGGCTTGTGCCTATAAAGGACTTTATATGTAAAAGTTGCTTAATTTCTCTAAAAAAGATTTCTATTTGCCAGCGACTTTTGTATAATTCGCTAATAGTATTGCATGACCATCTAAAATTATTGGTTATCAATTCTATTACCTGTTTATTTTTTTCATCCCAAATGGCAATTCTTCTTAAGCGTTTAGGATATTTATCTTTTGTTTTTCCTGTGAGTTCTATAATTTCATCTATTAAAATATGCTGGTGTTTGTTGTCAGGTAATTCATTTTCTTTTATAGTTGTAAATTTTAAGTTTTCTTTGTGTCTTACTACAAAAAATACCCCTTTGCTATCCCAAATATTCAAGAGTGAAAAATCATTGTAAAACCGGTCGGCTACCACTACACTATTTTTAATTAAGGGAATATCGTAAGCGCCTTTATTATCGGCTGTTTTGCCATCTGTAATGTTTACATAGGCAGGTAGATTACCGTCAAAATCAAGCAATGTGTGCATTTTGACAGCGCCTTTTTTAGTCTTGTATTTTGCCCAATCAAATAGTGATAAACACAAACTAATAGTAGTTGCGTCAAGTAAAAGAATTTTTGACTTTATTCTGAATTTAACTTGCTTAAATCCTGCCTGCTGTCCTAAATGTTTTGATAAGCTGTAATAGTAATCTCTAAACAACTCATATGTCCTGTGTTTATTCTGACAACCTAAATTTGATTTGGTTGGCGGGTGAACATTCCCAAGATGATTTAGGTTGCCTGTTGCAGATCGTAAACCGTTACTTATATCTCGAAGGGATTAACTTTTTCCAAAATGGCAAAAAAGCATGGATATTAAATATGACCAACTATCAAATCCTTTGTGATGTTTGTCTGTGCTGTGCTCTTTTACAAGTTTATTAAAAATTGAACGGTCAAGTTTTTGGATAATTTGAGCAAATAATGTTATCTTTGTCATAAGAGAATGGTGTTTTTGGTTTTACAACTCAAAGTTAATTGAGATTTTTAAATACCATTCTCTTTTTATATTATTTTTTCAAACGTTTAGGAC
>JALVST010000116.1 GCA_027024205.1 Flavobacteriales bacterium
TTAGTTGAAAGTAGAAAGTTACACTTCGGCAAGCTCAGTAACCGAAAGTGGAAAGTACAACATTTAACTTTCAACATTCAACATTTAACTCATTTCAAATAACCAGATAACCAAATAACCAGATAAATATGAACTTATTACATCCTGAAACTTTAGTATTTTGGACGACTTTGTTCTTCTTATTGTTCTTTTTCCTTTTTGTAAAATTGGCTTGGAAGCCGATTTTAAAAACTATAAAGGAAAGAGAAAAATCAATCGAAGACGCTTTGCTTGAAGCGGATAAAATCCGTGATGAGATGGTACAGCTTAAAGCCGATAACCAAAAAATCTTACATGAAGCCCGTGCCAAAAGAGATGAAATGCTCAAAGAAGCCAAAGAACTGAAAGAGCAAATCATCAGTAAAGCCCGTGAAGAAGCACAAGCCGAAGCAAGTAAAGAGATAGCCAAAGCCAAACAAGTGATTGAAAGCGAAAAACAAGCCGCTATCAAAGAATTGAAAAATCAAGTTTCGGAATTATCCATCATTATAGCTGAGAAAATATTAGGCGAGGAGCTCAAAGATAAAAACGAGCAGGTAAAACATGTGGAAAAATTGATTTCGGATATCAAATTTAATTAATATGAAAGCAGCCAAACGTTATGCCAAAGCGCTTTTTGAAATCTCATCTACCGATTTGGATGCGGTTCAAAAAGATATGCAATGGCTCAAAGATACATTTGATTCAAATCCGGACCTGTTAAAATTTTTTAAGAACCCTACAGTTGCTGCTTCTAAAAAATTGACAGCGGTTCAAAAAATAACCGGAGACAAAGTATCAAAAAGCACGGCAAAACTTATCGAACTTTTAGGTCAAAAAGACCGTTTGAGTTTGTTGAAAGATATTGCAGTATCTTTTAACGAATTGTACAAAAATAGTAAAGGTATCAAAGAAGCGGAAGTCATTACGGCTGTCCCTTTGGAAGAAAATTTGAAAAAACGTATTCTCGATAAAATCAAAGAATTAACCGGAAGCAGTCAAATCAAATTAACCAATAAAATTGTACCTGAAATATTGGGCGGTTTTATATTAAATATAGACGATTTGCGATATGATGCCAGCATATCCGGTAAACTGGCAAAAATTAAATCAAAATTGGAAGCATAAAAACATTTAACTATGGCAGAAATAAAACCATCAGAAATTTCGGCAATCATTAAAGAACAATTGGCAGGCGTTGATGCAGGCGCTTCGCTTGAAGAAACCGGTTCGGTTCTTCAAGTTGGTGACGGGATTGCCTTGGTATATGGCTTAAACAATGCACAATACGGCGAATTGGTTGAATTTGATAACGGTTCGGAAGGGGTTGTGCTCAATTTGGAAGAAGATAATGTGGGGATTGTAATTTTGGGTCCCTTTACGGACATCAAAGAAGGATCGAGCGTCAAACGTTTGAACAAAATTTTGTCTATTCCCGTAGGTGAAGGTATTATCGGGCGTGTTGTAAACACGCTGGGGCAACCTATTGACGGTAAAGGTCCTATCCAAGGTGAGACATTTAATTTGCCTTTGGAGCGTAAAGCACCCGGTGTTATTTACCGACAACCTGTAAGTGAACCCTTACAAACCGGTATCAAAGCTATCGATGCGATGATACCGATTGGTCGCGGACAACGGGAGTTAATTATTGGTGACCGTCAAACCGGCAAAACCACTGTGGCAGTTGATACTATTATCAATCAAAAAGAATTTTATGATCGCGGTGAACCGGTTTATGCCATTTATGTAGCTATCGGTCAAAAAGCATCTACGGTGGCACAAATACACAAAACCCTTGAAGATGCCGGTGCAATGGCCTATACGACTATTGTCGCCGCCAACGCTTCCGACCCGGCACCTATGCAAGTGTATGCACCTTATGCAGGTGCTGCTATCGGAGAATATTTTAGAGATAGTGGCCGTTCGGCATTAATCGTTTATGATGATTTATCCAAACAGGCCGTTGCTTATCGTGAAATTTCGTTGTTATTACGTCGTCCGCCGGGACGTGAAGCTTATCCCGGTGACGTTTTCTATTTACACTCCCGTTTGTTAGAGCGTGCCGCCAAAATCATTGAAAATGATGATGTTGCTAAAAGAATGAACGACGTACCGGCTCCTCTCAAACCAATGCTCAAAGGAGGGGGTTCTTTAACGGCGTTACCAATTATTGAAACACAAGCCGGCGACGTTTCCGCTTATATCCCTACGAACGTTATTTCCATTACCGACGGACAGATTTTCCTGGAATCAGATTTGTTCAATTCCGGTGTGCGTCCGGCTATTAATGTCGGTATTTCTGTATCACGCGTAGGAGGTTCGGCACAAATTAAACCGATGAAAAAAGTAGCCGGAACATTGAAGCTTGACCAAGCGCAATTCCGTGAATTGGAAGCTTTTGCCAAATTCGGTTCCGACCTTGACCCCGTAACACTCGGTGTTATCGAAAAAGGACGTCGCAATGTGGAAATCCTCAAACAAGGACAACACGACCCGATGAAAGTGGAAGATCAAGTCGCTATTATCTTTGCAGGGACCAAAAATCTGTTAAAAGATGTGCCCGTTGAAAAAGTCAAAGAATTTGAAAGGGATTATCTCGATTATTTGAATGCCAAACACAGGGATACTTTGGATGCTATCAAATCGGGTAAATGGAATGATGAAATAGCAGATGTATTGACAGCTGCCGCTATTGAAGTAGCTGCTAAATACAAACAATAAATGTCACCGGATTTGTAATCCGTTCAAAACTTAAAAAATGTTATGGCCAATTTAAAAGACATACGAACCAGAATTCAATCGGTCGGTAGTACGATGCAGATTACCAATGCCATGAAGATGGTTTCTGCGGCAAAATTGAAAAAAGCCCAAGAATCCATTGAAAAAATGCGACCTTATGCTGAGAAATTGACCGAATTGTTAGCCGGTTTGAGTGCCAATCTCGATGCCGAATTGGGTGGCGATTATGCCGAACAACGGGAAATCAATAAGGTTTTATTGGTGCCGGTTACTTCAAATCGCGGTTTGTGCGGAGCACTTAATTCCAATATCATCAAACAAACCCTCCGGTTGATTGAAAACGATTATAAATCACAAGAGGTTGATATATTGACAATTGGTAAAAAAGCTTATGAACAATTGTCAAAAAAACATAAAGTTGTTGCCAATCACGGTGAAATTTTCGACGATTTGACTTACGAAAATGTTGCCAAAGTCGCTCAAAAAATTATGGATGATTTTGTCGAAAAAAAATACGATAAAGTCATATTGATATACAATAGTTTTAAGAATGCGGCAACACAAATTGTCAAAACCGAACAATTTTTGCCTATCATGACCGAAACAACCGAAAGTAACGTTGTGTTGGATTACATTTACGAACCCTCACAAGCGGAGATTGTTTTGGAATTGATACCCAAATCGTTGAAAACACAGTTTTACAAAATGATTCGTGAC
>JALVST010000117.1 GCA_027024205.1 Flavobacteriales bacterium
GTGTTGATATTGATGTAATAATCAGAAAATTAATTGTTTACAGCGATGTGATTGAAGAAAATGGAAAATTAGCAAAATCGTTAAATATTTGTAAATTAGTATCATAATAGTAAGTGCGAAACTTTAATTAAGTAATATAAAAAAATATTAATTTTGTATTTTAAATAATAAAAAATAATAGTCATGGGAAAAGGAGATATCAAAACCAGACGGGGAAAAATTACCCGTGGTACTTATGGTAAAACCAGACCGAAACCTAAAAAGAAAAACAAAGTATCAAAAACGGCTTAGTTTTAAGAAAGTGTCAAGGTAAATTTGAATTTACGGCAGATTTACCTTGATTTTTTTTAGGGTTGATTGTCTCTGAATTTTACCGGTTAGTGTACGTTCAAATTGCGTTAAAGTATATATATTTTTAGGCATTTCATATTTGGACAATATTTTTTTTATTTCTTCTTTTAATGTTGCCGGGTAGGTGCCGGTTTCCATTACAAGGATTACTTTTTCGCCCAATTTATCATCGGGCATGCCGGCTATAAAAAAATCAAAATCGATAATTTGTTTGAGTTTGTCTTCAATTAGTTCGGGTATCAGTTTAATACCACCGCTATTGATAATATTATCATAACGACCGAGCCAACGAAAATGTTTGTTATCTATCAATTCTACCACATCGTTTGTCACTAAACGTCCTTCAAAAATATCAGGGGCTTCAATGATTAAGCAATTACGGTTATCACTTGCAATTTTTACACCTTCCAATGTCCGGTAAGCCCCTACGGGTGTATTTTGACCGGTAAAATTTTGCCTGGCGACCTTATTTAACGGCATAACGGCTACGTGGGTCAGCGTTTCGGTCATGCCGTAAGTGGCAAAAATCCGGTTGGGTAAGTTTCGGATCCGGTTCAACAATCTTCCGGGTACTTGTCCGCCGCCAACGATTAAGGTTTTTATATGGTGAATTTTTTCTAAATTTTGAGAAACCTGAAGCGGCACCATGGCGCCGAAATCGTAAATGTTTCCGGTTAATTTACGAGCGATACTTTGATGTCCGGGGTCGCTGATGTCCAGAAGCCAACCGCCGGCTAAGGCTCTAACCCACATTAATTTTCCGGCAATGTATTGTGAGGACAGATTCAGTAGAGCGGCACTACCGGGTTTTAATTTGAAAAAGTTTATGGTTTTTTGAGCAGATTTGATTAAATATTTTTTTTTGATATAGATTTTTTTCGGTCTTCCGGTTGAACCGGATGTTTGGGCTGAGATAAAATTATGTTCATCAAACAAATTTTTTAAAAATCCGGCATGTTGGGGGTAATTAAGTTCGACAAAATTCAATAAATCCACAAAGCTTTGAAAAGCTTTACCTTCTAATCTGAAATCTTTATGTATGGGAAAACCGTACATCTGATTGATACAAAATATCCCGCTGAAAAACAACGGGATATTTATAAATATAATTAGAGTTTATTTATTTTCTTTATCAAAATTTTTCATAAACAAATCCATCATTTCCATTGAGACACCGGTTGATGAAAAGCCGCCGTCGTGGAAAAGGTTTTGCATGGTTACTTTGCGGGTTAAGTCTGAAAACAAGGTCAAAGTATAATCTGCACATTCTTCAGCGGTTGCATTGCCCAGTGGTGACATCAATTCGGCGTATTTTAAAAAGCCTTCAAAACTTTTAACGCCTTTACCCGCAGTTGTAGGTGTAGGAGATTGTGATATGGTATTAACCCGGACTTTGTTTTTCTTGGCAAAGAAGTATCCGAAATTACGGGCAATGGCTTCCAAGTAAGATTTGTTGTCAGCCATATCGTTATAATCGGGAAAAACACGTTGGGCGGCAATGTAAGAATAAGCTACGATAGAGCCGTATTCATTCATAGTATCTTTATTGTAAAGTAGATTCATCAATTTGTGAAAAGAAACCGCCGAGACATCCCAGCCTTTGGTCAACCAATCGTAATTGAGATTGGTATAAGGCCGGCCTTTACGTACGTTAACGGACATACCGATAGAGTGTAAAACAAAATCCAATTTACCTCCTAGAATTTCCATAGATTTATCGATGAGATTTTCCAAATCTTCCATTGAAGTGGCATCAGCGGGTATGATTTCACTACCGGTTTTTTCGGCTAATTCTTTTATTTCGCCCATTCTCATAGCCACTGGTGCATTGGTTAAAACGAATGTTGCACCTTCTTCGTGTGCCTTTTCGGCTACTTTCCAAGCAATGGAATTATGATCCAGTGCACCGAAAATAATTCCTTTTTTTCCTTTTAATAAATTATAAGCCATAGATGATATTATTTTGAGTTTTTTGCAAAGATATGGATTTTTGCCGGATGTTGTTTTGACTCGTTTCTTATTTCTCAATTCTTAATTTCTTATAGAATTCGTTTAAAACAATTGCCGTTGCAATTGAAGCATTTAAGCTTTCTGCAAGTGCATCCGGCGCTTTGGGGATATAAATATGACGGGTTATGAGCCGGGCAATTTCCGGACGGATACCGTTACCTTCATTTCCTATGAGAATAACGGCTTCGGAAGGTAAACGGGTTTGATAAATATCGTCGCCGGACAAAAATGTACCGAAAACAGGCAAGTTTACCTCTTTTAAGTAACGCGTTAAATCGGTATAAGTGACGGTAACATCGGCTAGCGTCCCCATGGTTGCCTGTACAACTTTAGGGTTGTAACAATCTACCGTATTCTCGGAACATACAATATGATGAACGCCAAACCAATCTGCCGTGCGGATAATGGTACCCAAATTGCCGGGGTCTTGCAAATCGTCAAGAGCTAATATCAAACCTTTATCCGGTAAGGTGTCGTGTTGTTTTATTTCAAAAACCGCCAAAGCATCTTTGGGATGTTGTAAAAAACTGAGTTGTTTGAGTTGTTTCGGGTTGATAATTTCTATTGTATTGTTTTTTTGAAGACCGAGAAATTGTTGAACGGCATAAATTTTTACCGGTTTGTAACCGGCTTTGATAAAATCTCGGATACTTTTCCAACCTTCTACGACGAACATCCGGTATTGTTTGCGGTATTTTTTTCGTTGTAATTGTTTGATAAATTTAATGTCGGCTTTGGTTACAGGCATAACTTTTGTGTTGTAAAATCAGGAAAAATCGGATTATAATAATTCCCTAAAAAAATTTACTTTTGTAAGATTGGTAAAAATAATGAAATTCCATATAAAAATATTATTTTTTTTTGTGGGCGGTTTGGTTCTCAACTCGTGTAATTTGTATCGCAAAATACCCGAAGGAAAATATTTGTTGAGAAAAAATGTCATTTATGTCGATCATAAAAAAGAGTCGTCCGACAAGATAAAAAGTTTGATAGTATTACAACCTAATGCTTTTATTTTCGGATATCCTTATTTGGCCGATTTGTATATGCTTGCCGACCAGCATCCCGATAAAACATATTACCGTTGGATTCAAACTCATCCGAGAAATTATGAATTGTTAAAAAAAATTCTTTCCCGTAAGCAAATTATTCAGTTGCAATATTATTATCGTGATATCAATAAAACGATTCAAAACATCGGAAAACCACCGGTCTTTATCGATACCAGTAAAATCAAATTGTCGTCCGAATTGTTAAAATATCATTATGTCAATCATTCATATTTGGATGCTAAATCGGGATACGAAATTGATACGCTTGGGAAACATAAAGTAAAAGTTATCTACAACATTAAAAAAAATCATTCATATATTATAGATAAATACGAACAAAACATTCATTCCCCGTATTTGTTAAGACTTTATAAAAGATATAGACGTAAAAGTCCGATCAAACAGCATGAACCTTACCGGAGGAAAAATTTTGTCAAAGAAAAAGAAAATCTTGTGTCATTGTATAGAAACAGAGGGGTTTATCATTTTCAACCTTCTTATATCAATTTCGATTTGGTTTTTGACAGTATTCCCAGACATCGCATCGAAGCATATTTGAATATTCCGGACAGAACTATTATGACACAGGATACGGTTTATTCGAAACCGTTTTTACCATACCGGATTAAGAATGTGAGTATTTATTTATCAAAAACCAAAGATTTTGATTTTCAACAAAAAAAAGATTCTGCCGTATATGAAGGAATTAAAATTTATTCAATCAACGGTAAATTGCGGTATAGTCCCAAATTGTTGGCAAAATCGATATTTATTAAGCCCGGCCGGTTGTTTAGTGACCGTGCCAGGTTGCGGACACATCGTTTGTTGATGAGTTTGCAAAATTTTAAACAGGCTTATATTCAGTATGAAGAAAACAAGCCGGATACAACATTGAATACTTACATTTATCTTATACCCGAAAAACGTTTCAGTTGGAAAGGTTCGACGGATTTTATGCATTCCAATATTCATGATTTCGGGATTAAAGGCAGTATGTCGTTTAGTGCCAAAAATTTATTTAAAGGAGCTGAGATGCTCAATACTTCTTTGTATTTTATGACGGCTACTTCCAAGAGTATCAGCACTACTTCACAAATATTCGATGTCAATGAATTCGGAGCGGATGTTACTTTGAAATTTCCCAGTTTATTATTGCCGTTCGGATTGAGCAAATATATACCCAAATATATGTTGCCTAAAACTTATATAACTTTTTTATCCAATTCGCAGACTAATATCGGATTGGACCGCAGTAAATATGCCGGGATATTCGGATTTGAATGGCGTCCGATAAAAGAAAGGAAATTTAAGTTGGATTTGTTGAATTATATGTTTATAACCAATAAAAAAGCTTATAAATATTTTGAAATTTATACATTGGCTTTTAAACAGGTTCAGGAAATTGCCCGGCAATTGGGACAAACACTTAATGCCCCCGATGCGGCGGATGCATATATCAATTCTTTGCTACAAAATCCTTATTTTGCGGTAAATCATCCCGATTTATACCGGGAATTAAAAACGATCAAAGAACGGGAGAAAAGGATTACTCAGAACATCTTCATTTTGAGTAACAAATTTGACTTTTTCTACGATAGTCGTAAAAATCCGTTGCAACCTGATTTTTACTTGTTTAATTCTACATTTGAATCGGCAGGCGGCATGTTGAGTTTGATAAAAAATTCTTTAAACAGAAACGAGATTGGACAATATGTGGTCAATAATGTGCCTTATGCCGAGTATTTTAAGTTGGATTTGAGTTTTATCAAACATTGGAAATTGCACAAAGAACATATTTTGGCTTACAGGACTTTTATCGGTTACGCAATACCATATGGCAATTCAAAGAGTGTACCTTTTGTATCGAGTTATTTTGCCGGTGGTTCCAATGATATCAGAGGTTGGCGGGCTTACTCTTTGGGACCCGGCTCTACCGGAGGCCCTAACGAATTTAACGAAGCCAATTTTAAACTGACCGCCAATGTTGAATACCGTTTTCCCATTGCCGGCTACTTAAAAGGGGCAATTTTCGGTGATGCCGGTAATATTTGGAATATTAATAATAATGAAACCGACCCTAAAAGCCGGTTTTCAGGTTTACAATCTTTAAAAGATATTGCCATAGCGGGTGGATTTGGTTTGCGGGTTGATTTTACCTATTTTATCATCCGCTTTGATTTGGCTTACAAAATTTACAATCCGGCCAAAGAAGGTAAATACCGTTGGATAGACTTAAAAAATACCAAATTAACCGATGGAGTTTTAAATATCGGTATCAGTTATCCGTTTTAGATTATTGGCTATTAAATTTATTGATTATGAAAAAATTTTTTGTTGCTTTTACTTTTTTATTTCTGCATATTACTTATGCCCAATTGCAAGATTTAATTGTCAAACCGCCTTATTACATCAAAACCGTTAAATTGGACGATGGCAGGCAACCTGTTTCATCTCCAATTATCGAATTGGGACATCGTATTTATTTTTCTTTTGACGATTTGCAAGCCGACGAGAAGGAATATTCTTATAAAATTCTACGGTTTGATGAAAATTGGCAACCCAGTATTTTAAATGAATCGGAATTTATAGACGGATTCGCTTCAAATGTCATTACCGGTATTACGACTTCAACCGGAACTCTACAATCTTATACACATTACAATTTGGTCTTGCCCAATGACGATACCCGTATCTTGTTGTCAGGAAATTATATTTTGCAAGTTTTGGACGAAGATGAAAACGTGGTGTTTAACAAAGCTTTTATTTTGTATCAAAAAGAAATCAATGTCGGTGTGCAAGTCAAATGGCCAACCGATGTGCAATTAAAAGACCGGATGCAATTTATCGATTTTTCGTTGTATCTGTCCGGTTATACCATATTAAATGAAAGTGAAAATCTCTTAGTAAAGGTTTTTCAAAATAATGATATCAATTTTAGTATCGATTTTCGCCGGCCTACGTTTTATAAAGGAGCCGAATGGGTATATCATTATCCGGACAAAGCGCTTTTTGACGGTCTTAACGAATTTCGTAAATTTGAGAGTAAAGATGTTCGCGGTTTTAATTATGGTATAAATTATAAAGAATTGTCCGGTAAATTGTATGATTTTTATCCCTATACGGCCGTTCCCCGTAATCATTATTTATATTACAAAGATATTGACGGTTGTTACATTTTGAGTTCCCTTCAAGCTTATGATGATGTGCATACCGAAGCCGAATATATCAATGTACATTTTACTTACAAAGGCGATTTGAATGAAGGCGAGAGCGTTTATGTCATCGGCCGGTTTAACGATTTTACGCCGGATGAATCAGCCCATCTGACCTTTAATGAAGAAACCGGTTTGTATGAAAACGTGCAGTTGCTCAAACAAGGTTATT
This sequence comes from Flavobacteriales bacterium, assembly GCA_027024205.1. GTDB lineage: Bacteria > Bacteroidota > Bacteroidia > Flavobacteriales > Flavobacteriaceae > WGBX01. The sequence goes on from JALVST010000117.1 coordinate 6,798, forward strand.
ACGACTATATGTTTGTGATGTCTGATGCTTCGGGACAATTTGATTGGACGGCTATTGAGGGTAATTTTGCCCAAACAGAAAACATTTATACAGTCTTGGCGTATTACAAACCACCCGGGTCACGTTATACCAAAGTGATTGGTTACGGAGAGGCATCTTCGGATAATATCAGATAGGAGTAAGTGGCAAGTAGCAAGTGGCAAGTCGTTGTATGAAATGTTATAGTAGAAAGTTTAAACTTTCTTCTAATTGCAAACACGGTAAGAAATCTTATTTTTTAATTTAGATTTTCAATTTTTCATTTTCAATTATCCATTAACTTTGTTATACCATGCTACCGTTTTTTCAACGGCTTCGTCTATTTCTATACGGGGTTTGTAATCAAAAAAACTTTGTAATTTGCCGATACTGAAATGATAATCTTTACCACCGTTATTAACCCGGTACGGGGTTAAAAAAGGTTCTGATTTCAGTCCCAATGTTTTGTGAATACCATAGTAAATTTTAGCAATGGGATAAGCAACATTGTAAGGGATAGACATTTCCGGTAGTTTAATTCCCAGTGCATCCGCCAGTTTTGTATTAAACGTATGCCAATCGATATCCAAGCCGTCTGTGGCAATAAATGCTTGCCCGTTTGCTTTATCTTCACGGCTGACCAATGTGATAATATCTATTAAATTGTCAATAAAAACCGGACAGGTTTTGCTACGCCCTTTATTGATTTCCATAAATTTTCCGGTTTGCATAGCGGCCAAATATTTGAGCATAAAGGTGCGGTCGTTGACCCCGTAAACATTACCCGGTCTAACGGCTGTGATACGCATGCCGGTATGGTTCTGAAATTGCCATAACCATTGTTCGGCTTTATATTTGGTTTCGGCATACGGTATTAAATTTTTGGCAACGGGCGACTCTTCTGTCATATTAACTTTACCGAACCCGTGAAAGGCTACCGTACTGATATAGACTAATTTTTTGACCCCTGCTTTATCAGATGTTCGGGCTACATTTTTAGTCCCTTTAAAATTTACTTTATCAAAAATACCATAAGGTCCCCAATCGGCAGCCAAACCGGCAACATGAAAGACCAGATCAATATCTTTTATGGCCGATTGCAAGCTTTCGATATCACTGATATCACCATAAGCTATGCCGGTATTCAGTCCGTTTAAAAAACTCAAATCGGATGTTTTTCTGACCAAACTGCGTACATTATGACCTTCGGAAACTAAACGTTTGACCAGATTGCTACCTATAAAACCGTTGGCACCGGTAACCAGTATGTTTTGCATTTTATTATTTTTTAACAAAGATAATAATAAGAATAACTTGCTGAAAACACAAAGAGTGAAATAATAAAAAAAAATGAGAAATTTTCAGGTTTAGTAAATCAAATAGCGGAAGAGTTTTTAACAGATAAATGTTAATAAAAAAAAGGATTTTAACTTCTACTATTAAAAAAATCATTTTAATTTTAAAATCCCGTTTTGTTAATCTTATAAAATTTCTTTCCTGCTATGTTACAAGAAGTTAAAGTTTCCGGTAAGCAAGATAAAACCAAAAAGTTTTCATTTAATGAAGTTTATGAAGCAGCCAAATCCTATTTTAATGGTGATGAATTGGCGGCTACCACGTGGATGAATAAATATGCTTTAAAAGATATTGAAGGTAATTTTTTGGAAAAAACACCGGCGGATATGCACCGGCGAATGGCCAAGAAATTTGCGGCCATAGAACAAAAATATCCGTTAGTTAAAAGCACTGCTTTATCGGCATACGGTCAAAAATGGAAACCTTTAACGGAACAAAAAATTTTTGAATTATTTGACCGTTTTAAATATGTAATTCCGCAAGGTAGTATCATGTTCGGTTTGGGGAATGACCAAGTGATTGCTTCATTGTCAAATTGTGTGGTAATCCCGGCGCCATATGATTCTTACGGTGGCATTATGTACACGGATCAACAATTGGTACAACTGTTTAAACGCCGTTGCGGTGTGGGGACGGATTTGTCCAATTTGCGACCAAAAAATGCTCCTGTTTCCAATGCGGCACGTACGACAACGGGAGCCGTCAGTTTTATGCATCGTTTTTCGTTTACAACCCGCGAAGTAGCTCAAAACGGGCGTCGTGGGGCATTGATGCTTACTATGGATGTTGCTCACCCTGATATTTATGATTTTGTAACGGTTAAACAGGATTTGACCAAAGTTACAGGTGCCAATATTTCCGTTCGTTTGTCAGACGAATTTATGCAAGCGGTCGTTAACGGTAAATCTTTTACCTTACGTTGGCCCATAGATGCCGAAAAACCTAAATTTACCAAACAAATAGACGCCCGGGAACTTTGGCATACCATTGTAAAATCTGCTCATAATACCGCCGAACCCGGATTGATTTTCTGGGACAGACAGCATTTTTATTCGACATCATCCGTATATCCCGGTTTTGAAAATGTTTCGACAAATCCTTGTAGTGAAATTGCTATGCAAGGTGGAGACAGTTGTCGTTTGATTGCAGTTAATTTATATAGTTTTGTTGAAAATCCGTTTACGCCGGAGGCTTATTTTAACAAAGAAAAATTTTACGAAACAGTCTATGAAACCCAACGTTTGATGGATGATTTGGTCGATTTGGAACTGGAAGCCGTTGACAGAATTTTGGCTAAAATAGACAGTGATCCCGAACCCGACCATATCAAACGGGTGGAACGCGAAACGTGGCAGTTGTTACGTGACAGCGGCGCCTTGGGTCGTCGCACGGGATTGGGATTTACGGCATTGGCCGATGCCGTTGCCGCTCTGGGTATCAAGTTTGATACAGATGAAGCCTTGAAAGCGGTTGATGATATGATGCGAATTAAATTGCAAGCCGAATTTGACAGCAGTATCGATATGGCTATAGAAAGAGGTAAATTTGAAATTTTTGATCCGGTAATAGAAAAACGTTCGGAATTTGTCCAAATGTTGGCAGCAGAATTTCCGGAGCTATACAAACGAATGATGCGATACGGACGCCGTAATATTTCCATTAGCACAGTAGCCCCAACAGGCTCGTTGAGTATGTTGGCACAGACTTCATCGGGTATTGAGCCGGTATTTATGTTGAGTTATAAACGCAGAAGGAAGGTTGATGCCGCCGACCCACATGCTAAAATAGATTTTGTCGATGATACCGGCGATGCGTTTGAAGAATTTACCGTTTATCATCATAAACTCAAAGAATGGATGCTGATAACCGGTAATGACGATATTTCCAAGAGTCCTTATGCCGGGGCAACAGCGCCTGAAATTGACTGGCAAAAACGTATTGAAATGCAAGCCCTGGTGCAAAAATATACGACACACTCTATCAGTTCCACTATCAATTTACCTTCGGATGTCAGTGTGGAGAAAGTCAGCAATATTTATGTCGAAGCGTGGAAAAAAGGCTTGAAAGGTATAACCGTTTACAGAGA